>CAZZNC010000145.1:0-6518 GCA_964655405.1 uncultured Anaerolineaceae bacterium
CGCGCACGTCGCCCGCCGACCCGCCACGTTGCGGCGGTCGGCGACCTCGCGCGCGCCTGCTCTGTCTGCTTTGCGTTGGAAAGAGGTGGCGTGTTCCTAACGCCAATGTGCCGCGCTGAGTGACCCTTCTCCGAAGCCTACTTCTTGTGTGGCGCCGTCGCTACGCACGATCCACGTGTGGAGTTGGCCGTTGCTTTGCACCGTCAGCAGCACGGCGTCATGTGCGGCATTCCACTCCGCGGCCACGAACTGCCCATATACCGGCGCCGAAACGCGCGTTGGGGGAACGTCGGCGGCTGTCGGCGCGACGTATAGCGCATAGGCGTTTTGGCCGACGGGCGTGCCTAAGAACGCGATCCACCCGTCCGGCAACTGTGCGGCAGCGCGCATAAGGAGGCCGCTGCGCGTCTGGTGCTGATATTCCGTGTATGTCCACTGTGCATCAAGCTCTATGCGTCCGACCACGCTCGGCCCGCCCCAGGTTGGCCCGCTGACAATCAGTGCTCGGCTGTCCAACGTCCAAGTGGCGTCCGCATAGGGGATGGCGGTGGCCGGTTCGTTGGCGTTGTGGCCCACCGGCAAAAAGACCGTGCCCGGGCCTAACGGCGTTTCCACCGCGATTGCCAACGCTTGCCCGTTGGGTGACCATGTCACGCGCACGGCGTGCTGTTGCGCTTCGAGTTGCGCGACCTGCCCTTCGTAGGTGTCGCGGAAGACCTGCCAGCTTTGGCCGCTGGTTGCGTCGTAAACCCAAACGCCCGTGTCAATGCCGTTGAACGCATACGGATCGAGCGCTTCGATCATAAAAGCCAAATAGTGTCCGTCCGGTGACCAAGCCACTTCCCCATAGCGCAAGTTGGGATGCAGCCCATAGGCGCTGGAGGGCGAAACGCTGAGCGGCTGGCCGTTGATGTACAGCACCTGCGCTCCGGCAACGGCGGCGACCTGTCCCCCACCGGTGGCGAAAGTTTCACCGCTGGCTATGGGTGGCCCTGCGCTGATGCCGTTCGGCAATTGCAAAATGGGCACGACCTGTCCCGCGTAGCTCACCACGACTTGCGATTGTTCCGGCAAAGGTGGCCCGCCGCTTTGTCCCTGTGCTCCGACCGGTGCCACTGGCAACGCACCGTCGGCGGTGGGAGCGTTAGGATCGTAAAATCCGCCGCCGCCCTGCGGTGTGGCGGTTGCCGGCAAGGGGGTATTGGTAGGCAGTGGGGTCGGTGTGGCCGTTAAGGTGTAGATGCCGCCAGGTGTGCGCGTGGGCGTGGCTTGTGGCGGCGTTTGCACCACGCTCCGCGTTTGCGTCAGGTTCGGCGAAGGGGTGGGGAACGGTGTAAACGTGACGGACGGGCGCGGCGTGGCAGAAGGCAACGGGGGAAAAGTGGGGCACGGTGTGGCGGTGGATGTGGGCACGGGCAGCAGTGTTTCGCTGGGAACAGGTGTGCGCGTAGGTGTGCGGCTGGGGCGTGGCGTGCGTGTGATGCTGGGTGTTGGGGTGTGGCTGAGCGTGTCGGTGGGCGATGGTGTGGCGGACGGGGTGCGCGTACCCGTCGGCGTGGTGCTGGGCGTGCGGGTCACGCTTGCGGTGTGCGTAGGTGTGCGGCTGGGCGGGGTCAGCAACGCGATCTCGGTTGCGTCCAGTGTGGGGGAAAACACCACCGTCGGCGTGCTGGGCGCATCAATGTGCAGCGAACAGCCTGCCATCAGCGCCCACCCCACCAGCAATAATCCGGCTCCGAAAAGTGTTTTGCGCGTCATATTTCCAGCGTACCCCCTTTCGCGCAATCGTAGCGCAAAAGGCGGCCAGGCGCTGCGTAGCCGCACACCTGGCCGTTGGCTGGGCGTTACACTGAGCGTGTGTCAGTTGCCGCAGCGTGGATTTTGGCGCATGTCCACCACTTCGACGCTTTCCAGAATACCCAAAGCCGCCCTGAGCGTTTCAAAGTCTGCGCCTTGTTCCTTGATGGTGATATAGGCGCGGTTGTCGCTTTTGGCGTGCCAGGCCGTCACGCTGATAATGTTGCCGCCCGCCTCGGCGACCGTGCGCGCTACCTGAGCCAACGTGCCGGGTTCGTCGGGCGTGTGCAGCGTGAAGCGCGAGCCTTTTTGTCCACCGCCCAACAGGGTGACCAGTGCGCGGAAGATGTCCGTATCCGTGATGATGCCCACCAACTGCCCCTTTTCCAGCACGGGCAAACAGCCAATGTCTTCTTTCAGCATCAAGCCGGCGGCTTCTTCCAGCGGGCAATCCGGCGAGATGGTCTTGACGGGGCTTTGCATCAATTTTTTGAGCTGGAGACGCGATAGCAGCCCATGAATCTCGTAGATGCTGAGTGTGGTGGCCGGGGAAGGCTGTGCGGCCAGCAGATCATCTTCCACCACGATCCCGACCAGTTGGCCGCTTTTGTCCACCACCGGCACATGATGGACGTTGTGCTCGCGCATGATCTCGGCGGCCTGTTTGTGCGTTGTTTCCGGCGTGACCGTGATGGGGTTGGGACTCATGTAATCTTTGACAAGCATAGTTGGTTTCTCCGAAGGTCACTGTGTGAGCATGTGAGCGTAAAAGTTTCTTTGCCGTGATCGTAGACGGCTTGAGAGCATGTGTCAAACCTCATTGGGACAAAAGTCCCGTTTCCCTAAGGTTGCGCAAAGCGTATGGTAAACAGTAAAGTGGGTCGTACAGGTTTTATGAGCAAACGGGAGGATATTATGAAAAGGCTTGCGATAGCCGCGCTGTTGGTGGCGGGGCTGGCGTTGCTTGTGGTCATTGCCGGACATTTGCCGGATGTGGCACAAGCTCAGGACGCCGCTACAACGCGCGTGCTGGCGTTGGAATGGACCCCTAACGACGATGGCGTTTTTGAGATGCTCGGCTCCGACGGCAGCTCGAACGTGATCGTGGATTTTCCTAACGGCGTTTTTGACCGTCGCGCGCAACGCTGCGGGCAGCACTTTTGGGCAGTGGACGGCTCCGGCGCGGCGATCTTCACCGGTGCCAAAGACGGTGACATCACCATCTATCGGCCCGACGGCAACAACACCTTGTTGGGACACGCAACGCGCATGGCGTGCGCGGGGCCGGAATCGTTCCAGTTTAGCCCCGATCACAAGCGCGTTGGTTACATTGATTACGCCTATGACGTGCTGGATCAAGAATACACGTTCGGCAATTTGATCTTCTTTGACGCCGAAAACGGCGACAAACAAGCCACCTTTGAGCGCACGACCGCTTTTGCACTTTACGACGATGGCGCGCTGATGATCCGCACCTTCCCCGACGGCAAAGGCTACGGCGGCGAGGCGGATATTGATTGGTGGGACGGCTCCGGTCGGCGCACGTTGGTGACTATCGAACCGGTGCGCCCGCCCGACCTGGACAAGGTGGATTGCGGCATCGAGGATGCTTCGTTGGCGCGCGTTGGCGACACGGCTTATGTGTTGGTTGGCGAGCATTGCGTCCAGACCAGCGCCACCCAGTGGCGTCTGCTGAGCGTGCCGATGTCCGGTGGCGCGGCAACCGAAGTGGCTTCCGGCCAGCCCAAGGGAGGATACTTCCCCGGCAGCTTCACCGCCAATCTCTACCCCACTACCGACGGCACGGGGTTCTTGATCACAGCGCCCAGTGGTCTGACCCGTAACACCGTCAATTTCTATTGGGTGACGGCGGACGGAGCGGTGACGCCCGTTTTGGAAGGGCAGCACGTGCTGGCGGAGCGTTTCGGTGAGCGGCTGAGCGAAGGGCGTTTGCTGATGCTTTCCCGCGATCGCAACACGTTGGCTTTTGTGACCACAACGGCAAACCAAGAGCAAACGCTGTGGTTGCTCAACCTTTCCACCCCCGGCGGCGAGCCGCTGATGGTGAAGGATATGGGCGGCGGGCAGCGTGTTTTCCAACACGTTTGGTCGTCCAACAATCGCCTGTTCTTCGTGGCAGGCAGCATCGAATCCAGCGCGCTTTACGTGGTCACCCCGGGCACGGATGCGCAGCGGTTGGAGCGCGGACGTTTCTTCCGCTTGGCCGTCAGCTATGACGGGGCCAAAGTGTCAACGGCGGAATGGTTTGCCAACCCCAACAGCATCGGCGATGACTTGTATCGTCTGGACCTTTTCGACGTAAACGCGAGCATGTTGTCCGTTTTGAAGGAAGGGGATGCTACACACAATCAGATCGTCCCCTTGGCGCTTTGGTAACGGCGTTCTTTTTTCGGAATGCGCACAAAAGCGGGCCGCACAGGCCCGCTTTTTTCGTAGGGGGTGTGGCGCTTTCCTCACGCGCCAAATGGCGTACAATGGACACAAGACACCGGCGCACTAAAGGGGCCGCACGATGAACATTTCCGCGCAACAACGCGACGCCATCACGATCCTGTACCTGGAAGGCCGCATAGACGGAGAAGGGGCGCTAGAACTCGACAAGGCGCTGCAAGGGGTGCTTGCCGACGGGCATGTCCGGTTGGTGTTGGATATGTCCCAGGTCAGCTATATCAACAGCGCCGGACTGCGCACCTTGGCCGATGCGCTTTCTCAAGCCCAACAGCGTCAGGGGGACGTGAAATTGGTTACGCTTTCGCCCAAGGTGCTGCGCGTGCTGCAAATCATCGGCTTCGACCGCTTTTTTGATATGCACGCCAGCTTGCCGGAAGCACTCGCGGCTTTCGGCTGAGTTGTGATCTCTTGCCCAGCCCCCGATCATGACATTTTTCGGTGAACTGCGTTTACCCGCTCAGCGCGAAAGCCTACGTGTGCTCTCGTACTTCGTTCACGGCGTGGCGCACCGGTTGGAGCTTTCCGACGATGCGCGCTTTGAGCTGGAATTGATCGCCGAAGAGGCCGCCACCAACATCATCGAGCACGCTTACCCGGGCGCTGCCAAAGGCGATATGCTCATTTGTGCCGAATCTCACGGCGATTGCGTACTGCTCACGTTGTTGGACTGGGGCGAGCCGTTGCAACCGGACGCTGTGCTCCCCTTTGACATCAGCGCGCCGCTCGACGCCCGTACCCGGGGCGGCATGGGGTTGCACTTCATCCACACGCTCAGTGACGACGTGGAGCGCACCCCTGCTTCCGCACCCGGACAGCCCAACGTGCTGCGCATCAAGAAGCGCGTTCAGCGTGACCCTTCCCCCCCCCGTGCGCCCAACCCGCTTCAGGAACTGAACGCCATGCACACCGTGAGCGCGGTCATGATCGCCAATCCTGACCTGGACGATCTGCTGCGGTTGATTTTGAGCCAGTTGGTGCATGTGATTGATGCGGAACGCGGCACGCTGTATCTGATTGACGCGGCGCGCGGCGAATTGTGGTCGCGGGTGTTGCAGTCGGAAGCAGAGGAACTTTCGGAAATTCGCTTGAAGATCGGCGAGGGTGTTGCCGGCTATGTGGCGGCCAGCGGTCAGACGCTCAACATTGCAGACGCTTACGAAGACGCGCGTTTCAACGCCCATTTCGACCAAATCACCGGCTATCGCACGCGCTCAATCTTGGCCGCGCCGATGGTCAACCCGCAGCAAAAAATTATCGGCGTGGTGCAGTTGCTCAACAAGCGCGGCGGCTCTTTTACGGCACACGACGAGCGGCTGTTGGCGGCTATGACGGTTCAGGCGGCCATCAGCATCGAAAACGCGCGGCTCTACCAGCAAGAGATCCAACAGCGCGTGTTCCAGCGGGAAGTGGAAATGGCGCGCAACATCCAAAGCAGCTTCCTTCCGGACGTTGTACCCCAGCCGGCGGGCTGGGAAATCGGGGCGTTGTGGTGTCCTGCGCGGGGGGTGGCGGGGGACTTTTACGATTTTTATCGGCTGCCGGATGGTCGTTTGGCCGTGATGATCGCGGACGTTTCCGGCAAAGGCGTACCGGCGGCGCTCTTCATGGCACTGAGCGTAACGGTGCTGCGTTTCGGCGTGATGATGAATTTGGCGCCGGACGAGGTGGCTCGTCGCGCCAACGTGATGATTTTGGATGAGCAGCGTTCGCACATGTTCGCCACCACGTTCATTGCCTATCTTGCGCCGGACGGTGGCGCGTTGGAATACACCTTGGCGGGGCACAATCCGCCGTTGCTGTACCGTGCGGACGAGGGACGCTGTGCTTATTTGCCCACTGACGGCGTGGCAATCGGCATTTTTCCCCAAGTGGAATATCACACCCACACGCTGACGCTGGCCTCCGATGATGTGCTGCTGCTTTACACAGACGGCATCACCGAGGCGATCAACGCGCGCGAAGAGGAATTCGGCGAGGAACGTTTGCGCGCGCTGGTGGCTGCCAACGCGCATCGGCCCGCGCAAACATTGGTGGAGCGCATCTTGGAGGCTGTGCAAGCCTTCACCGGCGAACAGGAATTGCTGGACGACGCAACCTTGGTGGCGCTCAAGCGCCAAGCGCCCGTCCGCCGCTCAGCGCAAGCGACCTCGTCCAGCGCACACGCCACTTAACGCGGCGTGTTGCGCTGACCTCGCCCGCTGCGGCGCGCACGTCGCCCGCCGACTCGCCACGTTGCGGCGGTCGGCGAC
>CAZZNC010000146.1:0-6464 GCA_964655405.1 uncultured Anaerolineaceae bacterium
GCCTTTTTTCAGAATTTCGCCATTCGTCTGTTACACTAGGATTGGAAGCTAAACAAAAATTTGCACGATTCGCCCGAACCGCCCATTATTGGTGCGGGGTTATGCCCCACTCGTTTTTTGCATGACAAGGCATCAGGAACACGCGCTCATGTCAGAAGAAGCTCTGCTCAAAGGACGCTATCGCCTGCTGGCTCAACACGGGTCGGGCGGCATGGCCGTCGTCTACAAAGCCAAAGATCTGCTGTTGGAACGCCTGGTCGCCATCAAAATTCTGCGCCCAAGTTTGACCACTGACCCCGAATTCCTCAAGCGTTTCCGGCAAGAAGCACGCAACGTTGCCAATTTATCTCACCCTAATATTGTCACTGTCCACGACGTGGGGCAAGACGGCAACACACATTTCATCGTCATGGAGTACGTAGACGGTCAAGACCTCAAGCGCCTCATCCGCGCAGAAGCGCCTTTTTCCATTGACCGCGCGCTCAGTATTGCGATCAAAATTTGTGCGGGCGTAGGTTACGCACACCGTGCAGGCTTGGTACACGCCGATGTCAAGCCGCAAAACGTGCTGGTGACCGCCAATTACAAGACGGTCAAGGTGACGGACTTCGGCATCGCCCAGGCGCTCAGCGCCACCACACACCCACCCGAACGCCAAAAAGTCGTTTGGGGCAGCCCGCACTACTTTTCACCGGAACAAGCCCAAGGGGAATCCCCCACCCCCGCTTCGGACGTTTACGCCATCGGCATCGTGCTCTTTGAAATGCTGACCGGACGGCTGCCTTTTGTGGGCACAGACCAGCAGGCGCTGGCGATGGCACACATCAAAGAGCCGCCGCCCAATGCTTCGGATTTCAACCCCAACATTCCCGAGCACCTGGATCGTATCTTGCAAAAGGTGCTTTCCAAAGAGCGAACTTCTCGTTATCGCACCGCCGACCAGTTGGGCCGCATCTTGCTCAGCTACCGCCGCCAGGGGTATGTGACCACCGATCAGGTGCCGGAAGTGGAGCTAGAAGACAGCGCCCCCTACACATCCCCCCTGCAAGCACCCAACGTTGCCCCGCCCGCTGTTCCCGAGCCGTCGGTCGTGCCCGCTCCGCAAGCGCTGATGCCCCCCGCCGCACCGATGCAACCCGCCGTGCCCGACCCGCGCGCCGAGGCGATCACCAGCGCCTACGCCCAGCCGCCCTATGCACCGCCCCCATCCGCGATGCAACCGGTCGCATCACAATCCTACACCCAACCCCCTTACCCACCTCCGCCGGTGATGCAATCCCGCTATCGTTCCGTCGAATCTTCGCAGCCGCTGGACATTGTTACGTTGCTGCTGGCCTTCATTGCCTTCATTGCCATCGTGCTGCTGATTCCACTTTGGATCGCCGTCTATCAGGCGTGGATCGGCTAAAGGGAGGGGCGTTCTTATACAACGCTAACTTCGGGCGGTGTAAAACTCTGGTTTTTGCTTCTTGCCTTTTGTATAATTGACATAGATTTACAATGTATACTTTGCCAAAACGAACAGGAAAACGTAAGCTGGTTGGGGACGCGCCATTACCGTTTGGGTGCTAGGGGCTGGAGGCAAGAGTGGACAACCGTTCGCGCAATATTCTCGTATATGTGCTCATCATCGCAGCAATTGCTGCGATTGTATTTAGTGTGCGCGGCACGAATGTCGCCACACAGGACATCTCGGCTTCGGAGCTGGCACAAGACATTAACAGTGGCCGCGTGGACTTGATCGAGGTGTCCGACGAAAACGAGCTGACAGCCACGTATCACGACGGGAAAAAAGCCCGTGCCCAGATCAGCGCCAGCTCCGACAACCCGATTGCCGTGTTGGAATCGCTCGGCGCGCAACCGGGCGCGATCCAGGATGTGAAGTTCGAGTTCACCAAACCCAGCAACCTTTTCAACTGGATTGGCTTGCTCGGCACATTCCTTCCGCTGCTGCTGATCGGTGGCTTCATCTATTTGATGTTGCGCCAGGCGCAAGGTTCGAACAACCAGGCGCTTTCCTTCGGCAAGAGTCGCGCGCGCATGTTCACCGGCGACCAACCCACCGTCACCTTTGACGACGTGGCGGGCGTGGAAGAAGCCAAAGAAGAGCTGCGCGAAGTGGTGGAGTTCCTTAAAGATCCGGAGCGCTTCATCCAACTGGGCGCGCGCATCCCCAAAGGCGTGCTGCTGGTCGGCTCGCCCGGGACAGGCAAAACGTTGCTGGCAAAGGCCGTCAGCGGCGAGGCGGGCGTGCCATTCTTCAGCATTTCCGGCTCGGAATTCGTGGAAATGTTCGTCGGCGTGGGCGCCAGCCGTGTACGCGACCTTTTCGACCAAGCCAAACGGCACAGCCCCTGCATTGTCTTCGTAGACGAAATCGACGCGGTCGGACGGCATCGCGGCGCAGGGCTGGGCGGCAGCCACGACGAGCGCGAACAGACGCTCAACCAGATTTTGGTGGAAATGGACGGTTTCGACACCGACACCAACGTGATCATCATCGCCGCCACCAACCGCCCCGACATTCTCGATCCGGCCTTGCTACGTCCGGGGCGCTTCGACCGCCGCGTCGTGCTGGATCGCCCCGACATTCGCGGACGCGAAGCGATCCTCAAAGTACACACGCGCGGCAAACCAATTGCCTCGGACGTGGACTTGAGCGTTCTCGCCAAAAGCACGCCCGGGTTTGTGGGCGCAGACTTGGAAAACTTGGTCAACGAAGCCGCTATCGTGGCTGCGCGCAAGAACAAGAAAAGCATTGCCATGCGAGACTTCGAAGAGGCCGTCGAGCGCGTCATCTTGGGGCCGGAACGTCGTAGCCGCTTGATTACCGAAGAGGAAAAACGCCTCATTGCCTACCACGAAGCCGGCCATGCCATCGTTGCGCACCTGCTGCCTAACGCTGACCCCGTGCGCAAGATAACAATTGTGGCACGCGGCATGGCAGGCGGTGTAACCTGGATCATGCCGGAAAACGACTCGATGTTGGGCACGAGCCAAAAGTACCTCGACCAGATCACCTGGACACTGGGCGGACGCGCCGCCGAAGAGATCGTTTTCGGAGATGTGACCAACGGCGCTTCGAGTGACTTGGAACACGTCACACGCCTGGCGCGAACCATGATCACGCGCTGGGGCATGAGCGACAAACTCGGCCCGCGCGTTTTCGGGAAAAAAGAAGAACTCGTCTTCCTGGGACGTGAGATCGGCGAGCAGCGCGACTACAGCGAAAGCGTCGCCGAGCAAATTGACGAGGAAGTGCACAAGATCATTTCGACCGCCTACGAACGGGCGCTGAACGTGCTGCGCGAAAACCGCGACACGCTCGACATTGTGGCCCAACGCTTGATCGAGGTGGAAACTATCGGGCGAGACGAATTCTTGGAGCTGATGGGCGAACCGCCCACATCCTCCGACAGCAGCACGCCGAATACGCCGAGCGCCACGCCGCAAGCCGACCCACAAGAAAACGAGCAGGCGGGCAACGATATGCCGCCCGCACCGCTGGGCACAGCCCCTTCTCCCGCGTAGGGAACAGCCCCCAACAAGCCTCATGCAAAAGTCCCGTCGCGCTGACGGGACTTTTTACGTGTAGAGGAATGAACCGCTGCTCAATCGCGGCGGTTGGGCTGTCCGCTCGCTTCGTGAATCGGCCAACCGCGCGACTGGGCGGCGGCGCGCATCTCATCATCGGGATAGACCGCCACCGGATGTCCCACGCTCGCCAAAAAAGAAATGTCCGAATGGCTGTCAGCATACGCCACACAGTCCGCCAGCGAGATCTGCGGATGGTGCTCGGCCAGGTAACGCTTCACGAACGCAGCCTTGCGCTCGCCGGAGCACGTTTGGCCGACGATGCGACCGGTCGACACATCGCCGCGAAACTCCACCTCCGAGCCTAGCGCAGTTTCCGCGCCCACATGCTCATTAAACGTGCGCACGATGCAACCGAACATGGTGGAAACCAGGATCGTCGGGCGGCCCTCGGCGCGGTGCTCGTGCAGCAGCGCCACCATATCCTCGCGCAGGTGCGTCAACAACACATCGTCCACGATATGCGCGCTGAGCGCCTGCACTTGCTCGCGCGTCCAGCCGGTAGTCAGCCAAGCCATCATCCGCACCCAGCGATCCCGAAAATGCGCTTGGCTGACCCAACCACGGTAGCTGAGCATATAATGGGGATAAGCGGTGGCGTAAAGCCAAGCACGCCGCCAGGCGGGTACGTCCGGCGACTTGACCAGCGGATACCAAAGTTTGCCGCCGGTGGTCAGCGTGCCGTCGATATCGAAAAGTGCTGCTTTGACGTTTTCCATCTCTTTCGCGCTTTCTTGTGCAACGTCCCTTAAGGTTACGCGCGTGGCGCCAAGCACCGCGCTACTTGGCTTTGTGCCGGCTCTGTGCGTTGGCGGCGCGTTCGCGCTCTTCCATCTCCATACGCGCCAGCTCGCGGCGCAAGATTTTACCGACGGTAGAACGCGGCAGCTCGTCCACGAAGGCGATGCGCGTGGGCACTTCGTAGCACGCCAGCCGCTCTTTGGCAAAGACGATCAGCTCGTCGGCGGTGAGCGTGTGCCCTTCTTTGACCACCACCCACGCCTTGAGCGCCTCCTGGCCCACTTTGGCCGGATCGGGGTGCGGGATGGCGGCCACGCCCACTTCTTGGACGGCGGAGTGCTCCATCAGCACATCTTCCACATTGCGCGGGTAGACGTTGAAGCCGCCAATGAGCGCCATATCCTTTTTGCGGTCTACGATGTAAAAGTAGCCGTCCTCGTCCATGCGCGCAATGTCGCCGGTGTAAAGCCACAGTTTGCCGTCCGGCCCCTCGCGCAGCGCGTTGGCGGTTTCGGTCGGCATCCCGTGATAGCCCTTCATCAACTGCGGGCCGCGCATCACCAGCTCGCCCACCTCCCCCACCGGCAAATCGGTCACGCCGTCGTCCAGGTCAACGATGCGCATTTCCATATCGGGGAAGGGCAGGCCAATCGAGCCGGTGCGGTTTTCTCCATGTAACGGGTTGGCGTGCGTAGCGGTCGGCGCCTCGCTCATGCCGAAGCCTTCAAGCAATGTGCCGCCGGTCAGTTCCTCGAAGCGCTTTTTGGTGGCGGGGGGTAAGGGCGCCGAGCCACTGATGCAAGCATAGATCGAGGAAAGATCGTATTCACCCGCCACAACGCCCGAGTGGTTGTTGATGGCGTTGAAGAGCGCCGGAACGCCCATGAAGATCGTGGGACGATAGGTGTGGATGTTGTCCACTACGTCGTCAATGGCACGCGCGTTGGGCACCATGATCATCGCGGCGTGCATCGAAACGGCAAAGCTCATCACCGCCACCATGCCGAACACGTGGAAGAACGGAATCGCGGCCAAGAAGCGCTCCTCGTGCCCCTCACGGGAAAGCCAGGCGCGGCATTGGAGCGTATTGGCGACCAGCGCGTCATGGGTGGACATGGCCGCTTTGGGCACGCCGGTTGTGCCGCCTGTGTATTGGAAAATGGCGATGTCCTCGGCGTCTACCTCCACCTGCGGCTTTTTGCCCGCGTAGCGCGCCAGCACGTCTTGCAGCCAGTGGTCTTCCGAGCGCTTTTCGATGGCATGGCCTTCTTTCTTTTCCTTCGCCAGCGTAAAGAGCACGCTCGCCAGCGCGGGCAGATATTCCTTGATATTGGTGACGATCACGTGCTTGACGCCGGTTTGGGCCTGCACCTGCTTGAGCTTGTTGTAAAAGAGGGACAGCGTGATCGCCGCCATTGCGCCGCTATCCACCAATTGATCGGCCAGCTTCTTGGCGGGATACGTTGGATTGGCGGCAACCACCGTGCCGCCCGCCTTCAAGATGGCGTAGAACGCAATCACGAATTGGGCGCAGTTGGGCATGATGATCGTCACACGGTCGCCTTTTTGCACGCCCATATCCACTAACGCCGCCGCCAGCGCGTCCGAATCCTCGTTGATCTGGCGATAGGTCAGCTCACTTTTAATCCGTCCAATCAGCGGCAAACGCGCAGACGTAATCGCGGCCACATTATCGCCGTATTTTTCGCTAGCTTCCACGAGGAATTGGTGCAGCGGGTGGAGGGGGTAGGGTTCCAGGCTGGGTAATACACCTGGATCGTAGTGTTCCAGCCAGGGCTTGTCTTGATACGTGACCATCTCTTCTGCCTCCTAAAGGGTAAAATTTAGTTCGGCGCATAGATTTCGCACGGTCTCACAGCCACAAGGTATAATTTCCCTCATTCTAGTGGAACTTGGCGGCGCTCACAAACATTCAGCAGCACTCGACCGGAGGGCAACGCCCATGACAGACCGACAACTACCGCTTTTCCCGAGCGGGGACGAGCACGCACTCACCCGTCATAGTCCGCTCAAAGACGCCATCGTGCCCTTCTTGGAACATCTGCGCAAAGAGGGACGCAGCCCGCACACGATCAGCGCCTTTCGCTCCGATCTCAAGCTGTTGGCCG
>CAZZNC010000147.1:0-6442 GCA_964655405.1 uncultured Anaerolineaceae bacterium
CAGACCCCCATACGGCACTGGCGCTGTTGCAGTTGGCCGAAACGCTGGATTTCGAGCTGGTGTTGCGTTGGCGCGGCGTGTACGAAATGGGGCCACAGATCATGCAGGCGGGGTTATGGGCTGCATGGCGCCGTGTGCTCGAAACGCTCTCTCTTCATCGGCATCCCCCCGAGCAACAAATTTGGTTGCAATGGATGCTTGGCGTGGCGATGCGTTGGATGGGGCAATTGCGCGAGGCGCGCAGGCGTTTGGAATGGGCACTGCCGCTGTGTGCAGCCCAAACCAGCGAGCGCGCCAGCATCCAGGTCGAGATGGCCGTACTCTGCCGCTATCAAGGCAAATGGGAAGAAACACACCACTTGTTGCATGAAGCGCTGGCCTTCTATCAGGAACATCGCTTGTATGCTGGAATCGAGCGTTGTGTCCACGAACTGGCCCAGCTTGAACTGGAGGCCGAGCACCCCAAGCGCGCATTGGCGTTGCTCAGCCGCTTGGAACGCCGCACGGCACGCACCTGGGGCATTGTCAGCCAGGCATCTTTGCAACAGCAAGAGCTGGACTTGGCGTTGGAGGCCGCCGAGCAAGTTTTGGCGTTGTTGCCCCCCCCGCATCCCAACCGCGCGCGCACGCTGGTCACACTGGGGCAAATTGCCCTGGCGCGCGGCGAGCTTGAGGCCGCAATTGCTCACCTGCTCTTGGCAACAGATTTGCTCGACCAAGCGCGGGACGTTCTGGGTTATGCCCGTGCGTGTAACAATTTGGCCGCTGCCTATTTGCACCAACCCCCTGAACAACGCGCCGTTTCCAGCGAAGAGCTACGCCAATTGCTCACCCGCGCGCTGCGTATCCAAGCCTATGCGGGCGACGAGATCGGGCAGGCCATTTCGCGGCGTAACTTGGCTTGGTTGGAAGGCGAAAACACTTCGCCGCCACATTGATCGTCACGGGCAAACGTGCTAAGATGCAGACGTAAATCAGCCGTCGTAGCTCAGAGGATAGAGCGCCGGTCTTCGAAACCGGGCGTCGCGGGTTCGAATCCTGCCGACGGCATCAGGAAACGGGCTTGCCCCATGTCGGAGCAAGCCCGTGCGCGTCTGCACCACAAAACACAATTTGTCGCGGCAGGTTGCCGCCCGTCCGTGAGCAATGTACAATCGCAGCCAGCATCATCGAACCGGCAACTTTGCGGAACGACACCATCAGGACAGCCTTTTTATGAGCGAGAAAAAACAAAAACGTGTGCTTTCCGGCGTTCAACCATCTGGCAACCTCACCATTGGCAATTACATCGGGGCACTAAAGCAATGGGCACACGAACAGCACAAGTACGAAAGCTATTTTTGCGTGGTAGATCTGCACGCCGTCACGATGCCGCACGATCCCAACGTGCTGCGCACCAAGACACGCGAGGTTGCCGCGCTGTATCTGGCCTGCGGCATTGACCCGCAATCGTCCACCGTCTTCGTGCAGTCCCATGTCCCCGCGCACAGCGAGCTGGCCTGGCTGCTCAACTGCGTGACCCCCATCGGCTGGTTGGAACGTATGACGCAATACAAGGACAAGTCAGGCAAACGGGACAAAGAATCCATCAGCACCGGCCTTCTGGACTATCCCGTGCTGATGGCCGCCGACATTTTGCTCTATCAGGCGGACGTGGTGCCGGTGGGAGACGACCAACGCCAGCATCTGGAACTGACGCGCGACATTGCCCAGCGTTTTAACCGACTTTTCGGCGAAACGTTTACCGTGCCGGAAGCCATGATCCCGCCCGCCGGAGCGCGCGTTAAAGGTCTGGACAATCCGCTGGCCAAGATGAGCAAGAGCAACACGGACTCCGAATACCACGCGGTTTATCTGCTAGACCCGCCCAACCGTGTCAAGAAAAAGATTATGCGCGCCGTCACGGACTCCGGACGCGAGATCGCTTTCAGCACTGATCCGGAAAAAGCAGGGGTCAACAACCTGCTGGAAATTTTCGCGGCGCTGACCGACATGGACAAAGAAGCCGTGCTCGCACACTTTGCAAACGCGCGTGGCTACGGCGACCTGAAAAAGGCCGTTGTGGAGGTCGTCAACGAAACGCTAGCGCCCATCCAACAACGCTTTCATGAGCTAACCAGCGAGGCCGGATACATGGACGAGCTTTTGGCAGAAGGCGCAGAACGCGCAGCAGCCATCGCCAATGACACGCTGGCACTTGCACGAAAAAACATGGGCTTCCTCAAGCCCCATCGGCGGCTTTAGGTACAAGTAGCAAGGTATCCACATGGACGACGGGCAAGGCCTCATCCCGCCATTGCAGGGATGTTTGTATTGCCACGCAGAAGGCACGACCGTGCTTTCTGAACCGCGCAAGTTTCTCGGCTTCGGAAACGACTATCCGGTGCTGAAGTGCCGTCGTTGCGAATCTACGGCATTGCTGGACTATACGCCCGCCGACTCCCTGTCATGGCGTATTCATTACAAGCACGTGAACACCGCGCCACGCTACTACTACGTGGCACTGCATTTAGGGCAGGCCGGTTGGCTGACGGCAGAAGATGTGCTAGAGATCAGCACCAACGGTTTCGTGCAGCGTCGGCGTGTACAACAAACACGCGCCGGTGATCTTGACTGGCTGCGTCCTGCGCCACTGCACCCCCCTCCGCCACTGATGCATCCTGGGGAAAACGTGTACTTGACGCTGCGGGGAGTAACACTCCAAGAAGCACCACCATCCGGCTTTTTGGCGCGCACGGAAAGTGGCGCGATATTGGATTCTGGCAAGTTTTATGTTACAGGGAACAGCCTTCACCTCTTGGGCCAGCGGCGGGACTGGTCATACCCCCTGGAAGATGTCACACACGTGGATTACGACGAGCAGGGCTGGACAGTCGTCTTTCGAACAGCGGATCGGCTTCTGCAATTTCGCGGCATGAACATTCCCGATCAACTCGACGCGCAACTGATTGCCACGGTGATCGAGATCCTGTGGCAACACAGCCGGCCCGCTCCAGCAGTTTGAACCCACGCACGCTTTCACGTCTGATCACGCCGTTTTTCGGAGGCACTATGTGTAGAAAAACGTTCATTCGCACAGGCATTGCGACGTTGGTAGCGTTGCTATTGGCTTTCCACGCCTACACAGTTTTCTTTGTGGAAGCACAAGATTTGCGCATCCGATATGGCGAAGCGCAAAGTGGCAACATCGGCGCAGCAGACGAAGCCGAAGCATGGGTTTTCGAAGGCGTGCGCGGGGACGTGGTCACCGTGAACGTGACGCCCAGCGACACCAGTGCGCTATTGCCGTCTGTAACGCTAAGCAACCCTGATGAAGCGCTGCTATTGGAAATTGCGGGCACGACCACCGACCCGACTGTCAGCTTTACTTTGGCACTGCAAGCAACCGGCGTCCACCACCTGAGCGTTCGCGGACTGGACGGCACGACCGGAGCTTATACGCTGAGCCTGGCACTGCAAGTCGCCGGTGAACCACCCGACGCCCAAGAAGGTGTGCTCGTTTACGGACGTAGCGGCACAGGCGTGATCACCAACGAGGCTTTCCGCCAATTTTGGGCCTTTCATGGCACGCGCGGGGATGTGGTGGACGTCTATTTGACAGCTACCTCCGGAGACCTCGACGCTTATGTGTCGCTGCTTTCGCCGCAAGGAGACGCGCTCGCCAGCAGCGACGGTGGCGGCGCGGGCACAGATGCGGTTATTTACGGTGTGCAGTTGCCTACAACCGGCACGTATTCCATTGTTGCGCGTCGGGCAGGCCCTGCCTATGGAGAGCGCGGCACGACACAAGGTCATTACGAGCTAGCCGTCGCGTTGCGCAGTGCAGGCACGGACGCGCCGCCAATCCCCACCGTGCTTGAAATGGAACACGAAACGCGCGGTCATCTCAACGCCGATTTCCCCGCCATGCTGTACAGCGTGCAGATGGAAGCCGCAGGCAATTTGGCACTCGCTGCCACCTTGAGCGCCCCTACGCAACTGGCGACGCTTTCAGTGCTCACGCCGGAAGGCGCGTTGCTAAAGACGGTGCGGGGTGTTTCCCCGTTGTATATGGCCGCGGACGTGTCCCAAGCAGGCGTGTATTGGGTGGAAATGACCGCCGCGCCGTTAGAAAACAACACAGAGCTTGATTTTGCACTCACTGCCGCGTCGTTGGAAGCCACCGAGGGGGTGTCACACCCGCTCGGTTACGGGCGCGTCTTTGACGCCCCCCCCAACATCAACGCGCCGACGCATCTGCACTTTTGGGGACGTTCCGGTGACTTGATCGCCTTTTCTCTGACGCCGTATCAGGCGCTAGCAAGCGGAGACGCGAGCCTTTTTGCACCGGACGGCACGCTCTTGGCAGCACGCGACGTACAAAATGGCCTCACACAGGCTCTATTGCTGGAAACCGACGGCGTTTACACGATCACGCTGACATCGGAAGTTGCCAGCGTGGGCTATCGGGTGCACATGGAGCAAATTGGCGTAGCCGGTGGCGCTTTCGAGCAACACCAGGCCCCGCAAATGCAAGGGACACTGCCGGCGGCATCTTCAGCACGTGTCTCCGGAAACATAAAGGCGTTGGCTGCGCACGCTTGGGCACTGGATGTACCGTGTGCGCAAACGTGGCACATTGCGTTGGACGCACCGAACACCAATTTGCCTTTGATTTTGGCACTCCAAGGGCCGGATGGTGTGCGGTTGGCACAGACCGTCACCGAGCCACTCTCACACCGCGCCGAACTACAAGCCGAATTGCCTGCTGCCGGACGTTATCGAATCTTGGTCGTTGCGCCGGAGGGAACGTCGGAGACGGCCTACACACTGCGCGCACAGCCGGACGAAGGGGGAACACTTTCCCGTCAGGCGGCGCGCAAAGGCGTTTTGACGGCAGACGCGCCCGTAGACACGTGGACGATAGACGCTGATCCCAATGCACTGTTGAGCGTGCAAGTGCACCCGTCACAGAGCGCCGCTGTGCAGCCGAACGTGCACATCATCGCACCTGACGGCACGCTGCTGGCCTCCACTTGGCGCGAGGCGTCCGACGCCAACACCTTGCGCACGGCGACAGACATGGGGGGACGTTTTCGCATCCTGGTGCAACAACCGTTGAACAGCCCACGATTGGTTTACACCATCGAAGCGGATGTCATTGCGGCGCCAGAAACTGCAAGCACGGCAGCCGTCGCCACACCCGTCCCAAGCGCCTGGGAGGTTTTCGAAGCACCACTTACCGCTGCGCCACATTCCCCCGCGCAGGTCAACATCGCTCAAACTGTCACACCGGCACTGAACATCGGTTCGGTTGCGTTGCAGAACGCGCGCGCGTTGGAATTCGAAGCACTGGTGCGGGGAGAGATCGCCACTGACGCACATTACCAAGCCTGGACATTCAATGCACGGCAAGATCAAGTGCTGGGCTTTTCGGTCACCGCGTTGGAAAACGACTCCGGCCCCGATCTGATCGTTCTAGACGCAGATCAACACGTGATCGCTGAAAAGTTTGTGAACGGGCGCGCCACCAATTACATGATGCAGCGCTTCGTAGCAGGCGGGCAGTATACGCTGGCCGTTAAACTTGACGGCGGTGGACGCTATACGTTGTGGGTTGACCACCTCAGCGACATCAACGAGCACGTACCAAACGTCCCCGCGGGATATGCGCTGGACTATGGGCAAACGACTGTCGATCAACTTGTGGGGCCGGACGATGTGCGCACGTTTGCCTTCTATGGAGAGGCCGGTGACGTGATCAATGCGCGCGCGGTGAGCAGTTGGCAAAAAGCCGCGTTGCGCTTGGGGCTGCTGACGCCGGAAGGCGAAGAGCTGGCGACCGCCGAAGCCAACGCGGGAGAAGATAGCGTCACACTGGCAAGCGAGCTGCCGTCAAGCGCGGTGTATTATCTGGTCGTCACCGGAAGCACGTTGGCTTCCAGCGCCGTCGAGCAGTTTACATTGCACCTGACCACCACGCGCGCGCAGCAGGTGCGTACACCGGCAGGCGGGTTGCTGGACAACGTACAGATTGCCATTTTGAGCGCGTCCACGCCCACGCATCACTGGCTCTTCGCGGCACAGGCGGGCGAGCGCGTCAGTGTGCAAATCGCGCCGTATTCGGCGAACAGCATTACTCCGTTGACGTTGCAATTGGCCGACACAAGCGGCAATGTTTTCTTGCAACGTGAAGCCCATTTGGGTAACAGTGTCTTGACGTTGCGCGACGTATTGCTGCCACGTGCGGGGGTCTATCAGGTCATCGTTTCTGGCGGGCAGCGTCGCTCTGGCATGTACCGTTTGGTGCTGAGCCGGGATGCGCACAATGTGCAAGATCGGGACTATAGCGTGCAATACGGTGAAACGGTTGGGCGCGTGCTTTCGCGGAAAAACTTCCTGGATGTGTGGACGTTTTCCGGCGCACAAGGGGACATGCTAGACGTTAGTGTGCGCGCTGTGC
>CAZZNC010000148.1:0-6432 GCA_964655405.1 uncultured Anaerolineaceae bacterium
TGCTTTGCGCAGCGGACGCAGGCGGGGACACGGTGCGCGCCGGTATCTACGAAGGGGACGGCGAAAACTTCAGCAAGCTGCACGACATCGGCACGTTTCCCACGCTGACCACGTTCGACATCGCGGGGAACGGCAATGCGGCCATCGGCACGACCGAAGCGGGCGGCGATTCCGGTTTCTTTGCACCGGCCAACGGCACACCCAGCCGCCTGGCAAACTACCAAATCCACATTTACGATTTGGAGTTTCAGCCAACAGGAGCACAAATTGCCATTGCAGGGGCCACTTCGGACGCCACCGGAGACGGCACGCTGCGCGACGGCGACCCGGGCGAAATGTTCCTTTACGACACCATGCAGCAACAGCTCCAACACATTCCCGGGTTCACCGACGCCCGTGCGCTGACATGGTCGCCGGACGGGCAACACGTGCTGATCGTCACCGGCACGCGCACTTTTTCGCTTTATACTCCCTCCAACAACCAAGTTTCACCGCTCGACGTTCTTTTGCCCCTCGATTTGACCGTGCTGCAACCGGACTGGGCGGATGTGGAAGCGGGCACAGTCGGGCTGCCAACGCTTGCGCCGCCGGCGACAGCCACGCGCTTCCCGACGGCCACCCGTTTCCCGACCCTTACGCCGCGCCCGACCATTCCACCGCGCCCGACCAACACGCCCTGGCCGTCGCCCACACGCATCCCGACAGCCACGCCCGGCAGCCCGATGGGCACAGGGTGTGAGTATGCGTACCCCGGTGCGCCGCCGGTTGCCGTTGGTGACACCGCCGAAGTCACCGCGCACGGCGTGGCGCTGCGCTTCCGCACGGGGCCGGCGTTGACATCGAGCATGATCTCCGAGCTGATGACCAAAACGCGCATGAAGGTCTTGGCCGGCCCGTTTTGCTCCCAGGGCTACCGGTGGTGGCAAGTGCAATTGGAAAGCAGCGGACAGACCGGTTATGTGGCAGACAGCAACCCGGGCGGCTATTGGATTCAGAAGGTTGTGCCCACCACACCAACGCCGGTCACACCGTCCATGTACGTCAACTTCACTGCCGACCGCACCACCATCAACCAGGGCGAATGTGTGAACATCCGTTGGGACGCCGAAGGCATAGACAGCCTCTTTTACGGCGTGCAAGGAACGGCCTTGCAAGGGGTCATCGGCCACGACACGCGCTCCGAGTGCCCCGCCGCCAGCACCACCTACGCGCTGGAAGTGCATCACAAAGACGGCGCCATCGAGCTGAAGACGATCACCATCTTCGTCATCGCACCTTGAGCCTAACCGAACGCGGCGGGGGCGGTTTGCAAACCGTCCCCGCCTCAAGTTGAGACACGCGAGTACACGCTATGAAACTGGTTATCGCCGTTGTGCAAGACCAAGACGCCACCGACGCGATCCAAGCGCTGAACGACGCAGGCTATCGCGTGACGCGCGTAGCGAGCACGGGCGGTTTTTTCAGCGAAGGCAACACCACGTTGCTTTGCGGCGTGGACGATGACGCTGTGCCGAACGTGCTTGATATTCTCAAGCACACCTGTGAGCAGCGTACCCGCTTGATCCCTGCCGGCCCGAATATCGTGGAGTCAGCGGCAATGATGGGGGCGTTCGCGGAAGTGAAAGTGGGCGGGGCAACGATCTTCGTGCTGGACGTGGAACACTTCGAGCAGTCATGAGCAACGCGAAAGTTCCGGCCAATATGCGCTTGTTGATCGTGGTGTTGCAAGGCGCGCGCGGGGACGAGCTGGTGGCGCATCTGAGCGCGCTGGGCGGCCACGTGACCACAAGCAGCAGCACGGGCGGCTTTTTGCGGCGCCGCAGTGTAACGCTGCTGGTTGGCGTGCCTGGGGACGCCGTGGAACAGGCCCTGACGTTGATCCGCACGCTCTGCCCCACTCCGCCGGAAGCCGCGTTACACACGGCAACGGTCTTCGTATTGCGGACAGAGCAATTCGTCGCGTTTTGAGCGTCGGGGGCGACCTCGCGCCGCGCGAAAAACAGCGCGGCACGTCACCCGCCCCCGGGCGGCGCGCACGTCGTCCGCCGACTCGCCACGTTGCGGCGGTCGGCGACCTCGCGCGCGCCGCCTTTCGTCGCTGGGCGTGCTTGGCCGCTATTCCTGCGGCGCCCAGAGCAGCACGCCGGTGTCCTCTTCTTCCACCAACCAGCGGGCGAACCAGCGTCCCGCGACCTCGGTTTGGTAGATCGGATCACCTTCAAAGGTGAGGAAATTGGTGCGATCCGGACAGCGGAAAATTTCGTACATCGGGCGCGTTTGGTCGAACCAAACACGCGCGACGGCGGTCGTTTCCAGCTCGCGCGGATAGACGTAGAGCATAGGGCGCGGCACGACCAGGCGCGCCACGTCGCTAAATTGCGCATAGCGCCAGAGACTGGGCACGAAATCGCAGCCGTGCCCACGCACCGCGACCGGATCGATGCCACCGCCGAGGTAGTGTTGCAACACGACGGCGCGCACGCGCTCGTCCAGCGCGGCGGTGTAAAGCGCCAGGCCGCCGCCCAGCCGCCAACCCGTCGCGCCGAGGTGCTCGGCCCACACATCGGAGCGCGCTTGCAGGTAGTCCAGGGCACGCAAGCCATCTTCCAACACAGACGAAAGCCAGGTGCGCCCCATCAGACGGGCGACGCTGTCGAGCTTGCGATGATCCACCTGCCCCAGCTCACCAAAGCCGCGTATCTCGACGGTCAGCGTGAGGAAGCCGGCGCGCGCCAGCGCGCGCGCGTTGGCGCTGTGCGGACTTTCTAGCAGCCCTGCCGTCTGGCGGATTGTGCCGTGCCCTGCGTAAATCAGCAGCGCGGGCAGCGGCCCTTCGGCATCGGTGGGACGGCAAAGGTAGGCGGGCAGTTGCAACCCGTCGGCAGCCTGCAACAGCAGCTTTTGGCGCGTGACACCGTCCAACTG
This sequence comes from uncultured Anaerolineaceae bacterium, assembly GCA_964655405.1. Lineage (GTDB taxonomy): Bacteria > Chloroflexota > Anaerolineae > Aggregatilineales > Aggregatilineaceae > JALSSH01. The sequence continues at coordinate 2,926 of CAZZNC010000148.1, forward strand.
CTCGGTTTCGAGCAGTTCCACCGGCACCGGCTCGCCGTTCGGATAGCGCAGATCGAGCAATTCGGCGATCTTCTGGCGCAACGCAGAGCGCCAGGCGTGCCACTCCTCACCGCGCTGCCCCTGGTAAGCCATCTGCTGCTCGTAGGCGTGCATTTGCGCGAGCAACTTGCCAAAAGGCTCGTCGTCACGCGGGGCGGGAAACTCGCCGGTGGACGTGACGGGGTGCTCTTCTGGTTGTCGCTCACCGGCGATGCTTTGCACCAGGCCCGCCACCGAACGCGCGGCAGATTGGACAACGCGCTCGACCGCACCGGGGCGCTTTTGCTGCTCGGCGATCTTTTCGACGGCCTCCTTGAGCGAAACGGACGCGCCGTAGCGCTCGGCCAGTTCTTTACGATGCCGCGAAACCCAGACGTAAAGATCGCCTTCGGTACGGCCAGAGAAAAGCTCCAGCACGCCGGATTCGCGGATCACGTCCACGGCCAGCGAATAGACCATGTCATACCAGGCGGTGGCGGCTTCTTCGTAGGTACGCGGCTCGCCGTCGATGCGCTCCAAGTTCTCGCGGTATAGCTCGATCTCCAATTCCAGCGCGGGGTACATCCCCGGCTCGGTGAGGATGATTTGGGCTTCCGGTCGGCTGATGTCCAAGCGCGTGCGATCCAGAAAGGCGCGATACTCGGCCTTGACGATCAGCTCGTCCACGTCCACCTCGGCGCTGATGCCGCCGGTGGGTGTGGAGTATTCCCAAACATACGCCTCGATGGTTTCCATGCCCAGCTGACGCGCCACCGAAACGCGGTGATTGCCGTCACGCACAAAGTACGCATCCCCCACTTTGTAAAGTTCTACCGGCGGCAACCCGCTTTCGATCTGCAACTCGGCCACACGCTGCCAGCGGTCACGGTCGCTTTCGGTGAGCGGCAAAAAGGTGCGGCTGAAGTCCTGATAGCGGCCCACGCTGCCGATGATTTTGTCCAGCGGCACTTGCTGCAAGCCGCGATACTCGTTTTGGGTCAGGCGCAATTTGCGCTGTACGTCTTCGAACGAAAGCAGCTCCGACGGCGCTTTGCTGAGGCCCAACACATGCGAGATACGCTGCCAAAAAGCCTTGCGCCGTGCTTGATTCCAAAATTCCCGTGAGGCAGCTTGGGAAGCCGGACTAGCGTCTTGATCCATCGCCGAACATCCTTCCTCTGCAATCATCGTGCATAAGAGCATACACGCATCGTCGGCCAGACGACAACTGCCGTCGGGGAACGCAAGCGTGCGATTTCCCCAGCCCCTGGCCTTGTGCACAGAAGTCGCTATAATGTCGCCCACTATAGCGACCGGTGTGCATTTCACCACAACATACCGTACAAGAAAGCGCAACGAAAATGAACGCAAACCGCACAATGTCTTCGACAACGCCGCTCCTGGTACGCATGGAAAGCAAACCCGCCACATTGATCGAGGCGGTGGCGCACTGGGCAAAGCACGCGCCCGACCGTGTGGCCGTGACGTTGCTGGGCCGCGAGGACGCGCAAGCGGTCAGCTACGGGGAATTTTTCGACCAAGCGGCGCGCTACGCCCACGCACTGGAAACGGTCGGCGTGCAGCGGGGCGATCTGGTCGTGTTGGTGTTGCAACACAGCGCGGATGTGCTCTACAGCTTTTGGGGCGCGATGCTGCTGGGCGCGATCCCCTCGATCATGCCCTTTCTGACGCCCAAGCTGGACCCCGACCGCTATTACGAAAGCGTGCGCAAGTTGGTGGCGCTGTCGCGCGTCAAGGCGGTGATCACGTATGCCGAACAGCGTCCGGCGCTGGAAGCGCATTTGGAGGACATCCCCACGCTGGGCGCGATCCTCAACGTGGAGGATTTGCAGCCGGCGGGCGCGTTGGCGGACTATCTGGGGCGCGCGCCTTCTCGACCGGAGGACACGGCCTTTTTGCAACATTCCTCCGGCAGCACGGGGCTACAGAAGGGCGTTATGCTTTCGCACGGCGCGGTGCTGAACCAGATCGCCGCCTATAGCGCCGCGATCCGCTTGCGCACGGACGACGTGATCGTGAGTTGGCTGCCGCTGTACCACGATATGGGCCTGATCGCGGGCTTCGTGATGCCGATGGTGCAGGGCGTGCCGCTGGTGTTGATGTCGCCGTTCCACTGGGTGCGCGAGCCGGTGGTGCTGCTGCGCGCGATCCAGGAGTACGGGGGAACGCTGTGTTGGTTGCCGAACTTCGCCTATAACTTCATGGCGACGCGCGTGCGTCCTTCTGCGCAGGAGGGGCTGGACCTGCGCAGTATGCGCGCCTTCATCAACTGCTCGGAGCCGGTGCGGGCGGAAAGTCACCGGCTGTTTGCGGAAAAATACACCCCGTATGGGCTGGACGAACGGGCGCTGCAAACCAGCTACGCGATGGCCGAAAACACGTTCGCGGTCACGCAAAGCACGCTCGGCGCGCCGCCCCCCCTGGACGTGATCGAGCGCGAGGCGCTGCAAAGCGCGCAGATCGCCCGTCCCGCCGACCCCGAGGGCGCGCGTCCGACCGTGACCATGGTTTCCTGCGGGCGTCCGATCCCCAACACGGAAATTCGCATCGTGGACGCCGAGCGGCGCGACTTGCCGGAGCGCCACATCGGGGAAATTGCGCTGCGCTCGGACTGCATGTTGAGCGGCTACTACCGCCGACCGGAGGTGACCGCCCGCGCGATGCAAGACGGCTGGTACTTCACCGGCGACCTGGGCTATCTGGCCGAGGGCGAGCTTTACATCACGGGGCGCAAGAAGGACTTGATCATCGTGGGCGGCAAGAACATCTACCCGCAGGACATCGAGCACCTGGTCAACGAGGTGGCAGGCGTGCACCCCGGGCGGGTGGTGGCTTTCGGCGTGCCCAACGAGCAGCTCGGCACCGAGGATATTGCGGTGGCGGCGGAAGTGGAAACGGACGACCCCGCCGAGCACAAGCGCATCGCGGCGGAGATCCGCGCACGGGTGGCCCAGGCCACCGACGTGATGGCGCGCTACGTGCATTTGGCCGGTCCCAAATGGCTGCTGAAAACATCCAGCGGGAAGATTGCACGGGCAGCCAATCGGGAAAAGTTCTTGCGTGAAGTGTTGCGAAAAGGGTAGGAAACCATGCGCTTTTTGCGCGCGCTTTTCAACCGCGAAAATCTGTTTGCGCTGCTGCTGGCACTGATCGTGTTGCTGGCGATCGTGGTAACGGCGGATAGCTCGCCGCAATGGATCTACCAGGGCTTCTAGCGCGCTCGGGCACAGAGCGAGGGGGGCGACCTTGCGCCGCGCAAAAAACAGCGCGGCACGACGCCCGCCCCCTTCGGCGCGCACGTCGCCCAGCGCCACGCTGCGCGGGCGCTGACCTCGCGCGCGCCCTGTCTGCACATCGCCCGCATCGTCCCCGATGTGCTCAAAAGCCCCTTTGCACACTCGCATTCGTCACCCCCACCCGCCCACCCGCTGTGCTATGATCGGCGTGGAGAGTATGCACAATGCACGA
>CAZZNC010000149.1:0-6404 GCA_964655405.1 uncultured Anaerolineaceae bacterium
GTCGCCGTAAAGCTCGGCCTGCACGGCGGTTAGCGTGCCGTCACGCTTGGCGCCCGCCTTCACACGGATGACGGTAGCGTGCCGCTTGGGGTGGGCCAACAGCGACTCCTGGCGTGTGTAGCGCATCTTGACGGGGCGACCGGTCGCTTGCGCCAGCAGCGCCGCGTGGATTTGTCCGGCGATGTCTTCCTTGCCGCCGAAACCGCCGCCGATCAACGTGCCACGCACGCGCACTTGCTCTTCCGGCAAAGCCAGCGCCCGCGCGATCTGCCGCCGGTCTTCGTAGGGAATTTGCGAGCCGACGTAAACGGTCAGCTTGGGGTGCTCCGCGTCGTAACCGGCGGGCACGGCCACCGAGCACTCCGGCTCCATGAAAGCGTGGTCGGTGGTGGGCGTGTGATACTCGCGCTCGACGATCACGTCGGCTTCGGCAAAGCCGCGTTCCACGTCGCCATGCCGCACCTTGATGTGCTTGAGCAAATTGCCGTCCTTCCATTCCTCATGCACAATCGGCGCGTCCGGTTGGCGCGCTTCAATCGGGCCGGTGACCACCGGCAGCGGCTCGTAGTCCACCTCGATCAATTCCAACGCCTGGGCGGCGATCTCTTCGCTGTCTGCGGCCACGACAGCAACCGGATCGCCCATGTAGCGCACTTTCTCCGCTGCCAAGACCGGCCAATCGTCGTAGATCAGCCCGTGAATGTTGTCCCCCGGAATGTCCTCATGCGTCAGCACGGCGTGGACGCCCGCAAGCGCCTTGGCCTTGCTGGTGTCTATGCGCTTGATGCGCGCATGGGGATAAGCTGCGCGCAAGGTGCGCCCGTAGAGCATCCCCGGGAAGGCGTAATCATCGGCGTACTTGGCGCGCCCCGTGACTTTGTCCACCACCTCTTGCGGCGGCACAGAGTGCCCCACCACCTTCAGCGGCGGCAGTTGCGCGTCCACACCGCCCCAAGGGATCGGCCCTTCGCCGCGCAACTCGCTGGCGGCGGACTTTACCGCGTTGACAATGCTGTTATAGCCGGTGCAGCGGCAGAGCGTATCTTTGAGCGCCTCTTTGATCGTGGTTTCGTCAGGGTCGGGGTTTTCGTCCAAAAGCGCTTTGGCGGTCATGATGACCCCGGGTGTGCAAAAGCCGCATTGCACCGCGCCATGTTCGATAAACGCTTTTTGCAGCGGGTGCAACTTGAATTCCGGCGTCTCTGTTGACGTTTCGGCGGGGACTTGCTCGCTCAGTCCCTCGATGGTGGTAATTTCGGCGCCCTGGGCACGGAAAGCCGGATAGACGCAAGAAGTAACCGGCGTGCCGTTCACCAATACGGTACACAACCCGCATTCGGCCTCTTCGCAGCCGATTTTCGTGCCGGTCAGCCCCAAGTCTTGGCGCAACACTTCGGCCAACATGCGCGATTCGGGTACGTCCACCTCGTAGGACTTGCCGTTGACGGTCAGTTGTAATGTGCTCATTTTAGGCGGCTTCCTTTCGTTTACGCGCGAACCCGGGGCACAGCGGCGCCGCTATGGGCACGACGGGCAGCGCGCGGAAGAATCCGACGCAAGATGACAGCGATCATCTCGTGGCGATAGGCTTGGGTGGCGCGGTATTTGCTGGTGCGCGGGTGCAGCGTCTGGAGCGCAGCATCCACCGCGCGCGCCAAAGTAGCTTCCTCCACCAACTGCCCGCGCAGCGCTTTCTCGACGGCAGGGGCGCGTTGCGGCGTCTTGGCGACCGGCCCGATGCACACGCGCACATCGTCGTAGCGCGCGCCGTCTTCGCTCAACTGCACCCAAACCGCCCCGCCCAAAATTGGCAGCGCCACACCTTGCGGGCGCATGATGCGGCTGAAGGCGCTTCCTTCGTGCGCTCCGCAAAGCGCCACGCGAAAGCGGATGAGCAGATCGCGGGAATGATCGAGCAGCGATTGCCCAGGGCCTCGGTAAAGCTCGCGCAGCGGCAGCCATTGGCGTTCGCCGTCGAGGATCACTTCGGCCTGAGCATCCAATGCCATGAGCGCGGTCGTGCCGTCACCGGCTGGCAGCGCGTGCGCCACATTGCCGCCCAATGTGGCGACGTTGCGCACCTGTGGGCCACCGACCACGCCGCATCCTTCCGCCAAGCATGTTGCGCGCTCGCGTGCCAACGCCGAGCGCGCGATCTGAGCGTGCGTGACCCCCGCGCCAATGTAAAGATGCGTGTCGTCGGCTTCCAATTGGTGCAATGCTTCGATATGGGTAATGTCTATTAGGGCTTCCGGCGCTTGTGTGTACCCAAAACGAATATCCAATAGCAAATCCGTGCCACCGGCGACAATTTGCGCGTTCCCTTGATACGAACGCAACAACTCGAGCGCCTCCTGCACGGTTGACGGGGTGTGATAATGTCTCCACAGCATGGTTTTTGTCCGTAAGCAACGCTCATAAATTTGCGGATAGCACAGCTACAGGCACTTTTCGATGAGCGGGGATGCTCAACGCCGTCAACATGTGCTCGCGCACTTGGCGACCCGTAACCGGAGGTTTCAACCTGCTGCTATCGTAGCATGAGTGCAGGGCACGAGGCAAGTTGATTTTGTTCACTGTGCAACTGTCGCCCCTCTTGTCACCCTGCCCCATTCGCGCTTCTCACGCAAAGTTGAAAACTTACACCAGCGGCGCTAGTATTGGCGTAACGACCCAACAGGCAATCTCACACCGCACAAAGGGGGGACGAGTATGCCACCGCAAGGGGGAAACCCTGGTGCGGAGACCCCACACCGCACCGCCCCACAGTGGCCCACCTCGCGCATCGGTTACTACGTCGTGGCCCTGATAGTTGCCCTGATCGGCTTTGTACTACGTGCATGGAATCTGTCGGGAGCCGATCCCTGGTCCGATGAGGTACTGACCGCTTACCGTGCCCAAGCGTCCTTGTCGGACGCAGTGCACTCGATTCTGGGTGCAGGCAACCAAGTGCCTCTCTATTACGCCATGATGCGCATCTTGCCGCACGGAAGCATGATCGCGTTACGCTGGCCGGCGGTTGTCTTCGGCGTGCTGGGCATCCTGACGCTCACCCACACCGTCACGATCCTTTTCGACAACGCCGCGATGGGGCTGCAAGCCGGCGCGTTGTTGGCCGTCAATCCGCTGCACGTGATCCTTTCGCGCACGGCACGCTTTTACACCTGGCTATTTTTGCTGGGCGTGCTGATCACGTTCTGCTTTGTGTTGCTGCTGCGCCGCCCACAATCGCGCCGCTTGTGGTGGACTTTCGGCGCGCTGACGCTAATTGCCAACCTCACACACTACACGGCTTTTGGGCTGGGAGCTTCCCAGCTCTTGTTGTTGTTGCTCTTCTACCGTCACGAGCGCGCGTTGTTGCGGCGCTGGTTCGTGGTGCAATTCCTCGCCACCCTGCCCGCCGCGTTGTGGGGCGTGGTAGCTTCGTTGGGCGCATCTTCAGGAGGCAATCCCCCTCCGCAACCCCACGTGTTCGACTTGCCTGTAAGTTTCCTCAACGTGTTGATGGGCTATGGCGGGGAAACCGCGTGGATTTTCTTGCCCGGGATCGTGGTCGCCACGCTGGGGCTGGTGTGGGGGCTGCGCGCCGTCGGACAAATGCGTCCCCGTCAGCCGGAAATGCTCTACTGGCCGTTGCTGGCGGCTATCCCCATCGTGACGTTGTTCGTTGTTTCGCTGGTGCTTTTTGCCAAATACAAGGATCGCTACTTTATGATCGCCATGCCCGCGCTGCTGGTGATCTTCTTGCTCGGCTGGCAACGCGCTCCGCGCTCGGCCCGCTACGCAGCGGTGGGCGTGGTGCTGCTGACCGGCTTGGGACAAGTGTTGCACCTTTACGCCAGCGGAGATTACGAACGCACAGCATGGGGCCAAGCCGCGCAGGTGGTCGCCAGCGAGTATGAGGAAGGGGACTGCGTCGTCTTCGGACGCTGGTCTTTGCAACAAGCCTTCGCCGCTTCCTTTGACGGCGATCCGCAGATCGTGGAGCAAAGCGCGCTAGCCCACTCGCCGGAGGAACTGAACGCGCTGGCGCAACGTTGTGAGCGGCTGCTCGTGCCCTATCGCGCCGAGTATGAGGATCACCACCGGCAAGAATGGGTGCGGGACTTCGATCCGCTGGCGCGTGGCATCTCCCCGCTGGCAGATTGGCTCTACACGCACCGCGACGGGGTGCTCGAGCGTTGGGACTTCCAGGGTGTGACGGTCTTTTTGGTGACCACCGCGCGCCCGTGAAACGCAGCCCCCCCACCTCTGCACGCAGCCTAACACACCGCGTCACCACACGCCCAAAACGTGCTATACTGCGGGCGTTGAGCCGCATTGAAAACACCAAAGGAGAACACCGGCGCGATGCGCGTGCTGATTGTGGGCGAAGTGCCCTTCGTGGACACGCTCGCCGGTTTGTGCCGTGCGAAACAGCACAAAGTAGACCTTTTCATCGCCGACGAGCTGGAAGAACAAGCCGTGCTCGACCGCATGGTGCGAGCAGCTACACGCTGCCAGATCGCCATCGAAAGCCTGAACGAGTCCGCCGAAAGTAAAGAGTGGCTGGTGACCGGCATCGAGGCCAATTTGCCAGCAGATGCACCGCTGTTGGTCAATGCATTGGCCGCCAGCGCCACCGAGTGCGCCAGTTGGGTAGAGCGCCCGCCGCGTGTGGTAGGCTACGGAGTGCTGCCGCCGATCACACTGGCCGGTTTGGTGGAATTCGCCCCTGCGTTGCAAAGCGCTTTCGAGATGGTGACGCGCGCGCGGCGATTTTGGGAAAGCGTGGGCTTTGAGGCGGTGCGCGTGCCAGACGCGCCCGCTTTGGTGCGTCCGCGCGTGGTGTGCAGCCTGATCAACGAAGCGGTGCATACACTCAGCACGACCGGCGTCACAGTGGAAGAGATAGACGCAGCGGCCCAATCCGGCTTGCACTATCCGTTGGGGCTGCTCAGTTGGGCGGACACCATTGGGCTGGACGTGGTCGTCGGCACGTTGGAAGCACTGTGGCGCTATTGGGGCGCAGAACGCTACCGCCCCGCCCCGCTGTTGCGCCAAAAGGTCTTCGCCGGACAGCTCGGCAAAAAAACCGGACGCGGTTTCTACACCTACGACGCGCCGACCACCCCCTGATTCCATACAACGGCACGTTCCCGAAACGAAATGCCCATGCGCATGCACAGGGTTGGCCGCGTTGCAAACGAAGCCGTGCACAGCCTTTGCAGGTGGATAACTTGAGTATCCCCACCCCTCCGAGCGAACGGTTGTGCGCGGCATTGGGTCTTGCGGAGCACCCCGGGCCGCGTTATACACCGGTCGTCGGCGCGACATTGTTGGCTTTGCACGCGCCGGAAAGTAGCGATCCGTGACACGTGGACTTTGAGGAGATCTGACGATGCTCACCGAACAACCCAACCCCCGCACAGCCAACATCGATCAATTGCCCACGCTGGAAATGTTGCGCGTGATCAACGAAGAAGACGCCAAGGTCGCGCAGGCCGTCAAGCAAGCTCTGCCCACCATCGCCCAAGCCGTGGATACTATCGCCGAACACTTGCGGCAGGGCGGGCACGTGTTTTACGTGGGCGCGGGGTCTAGCGGGCGTGTGGGCGTGGAAGACGCGGTCGAATGGACGCCTACTTTTGGCGTCCCGACAGATACCGTGCAATCTATTTTTGCAGGCGGTGAAGAGGCTTTGGCACACTCAGCAGAAGGGGCCGAAGACGACCGCGACGCCGGTTATGCAGAGATACACGCGCACGGCGTCACAGCGCGGGACGTGGTGGTCGGCATCGCAGCCAGCGGACGCACGCCGTTTGTGCTGGGCGCGCTGGACGCCGCCAATGCAATCGGCGCGGTGACGATTGCCGTCACCTGCAACCGCTCCGCCCCCATCCTGGAACGGGTGCAGATCGGCATTGTGGCGCTGGTGGGGCCGGAAGTGATCGCGGGTTCGACGCGGCTCAAGGCAGGCACGGCGCAAAAGATGATCTTGAACATGCTGAGCACCGGCAGCATGATTCGGCTGGGCAAAGTCTACGGCAATTTGATGGTGGACGTGGCCGTGACCAACCAAAAGTTGGCGCAACGTGCGCGCCGTGTGGTCATGCAGATTGCCGACGTGGACGAGGAAGAAGCCCAGCGCCTGCTAGAAGCGGCGAATTTGCGTGCCAAACCCGCTATCGTGATGGCGCGCTGCGGCGTTTCTGCTCAGCAAGCCAACGCCATGCTGGAACGAGAGGACGGCATGTTGCGCCGTGTACTCGCAACGTGCGCCGTAGCCTGAGCGCTCCTGTCACCGTCAGCCACACGCGGCGCAAACGTGGGTTTGCGGGTGCGCCGCGCTGTGTTAAGCTCCCTTCCTGCACAAAACACGCGAGAGGAGCGCCCCATGCTTTTTGCGATCAACTATTCTCCGC
>CAZZNC010000150.1:0-6386 GCA_964655405.1 uncultured Anaerolineaceae bacterium
AGCCGTAAAGCGAGCAATGCCGCCGCGCCACGTCGCGCAGCGTGCGCCAAAGCGCCCACACACTGGGCAGCACGGCGCTCGGTACGAGAAACAGCCCGCCCAGCACGGCCAGCGCCGCCCAGCTTCCGCTGGGGTCATAGCCGATGCGCCAAACGCCGTTGTAGGGGAGCAGCTCAAAGGATGTTGACAGCGCGCCGCCCGAACCCACTCCGAAGCGTCCTAACCAGGCATAAAGCACCCCTTGCCACGCGACGAACGGCACGCCCACGACAGCGACCAAACGCACCACGTCGCGCCAGCGGCGTTCCCATGCGTACCACAGGGCCAGCCCGGCAACGAAAAAAAGCGTCGTTTCTTTGGTCAACGCGGCCAGCGCCAGCAACACCGCTGCCACGCCTGCGCGTTTGCGCTTTTCGCTCCACAGCGCGCCGAGCACCAGTCCATAAGCAAGCGGCTCTGTCGTGCTGAGCCGAACGCTCATGAACACACCCGCGAAAAGGCCATAGCTCAGCGCGTACCAACGGGAGGCATTTTCCGCGCGCAACAAGGCTTCGAGCAGTGCTGTTCCGCCGACAAGCGCTGCCCCGTTGATCAATACCAACGCCCAGGGAATGAGCGTCGTATGTCCCAGGCTCAACGCGCGTGCCAATGCCGGTAGCACGATGCGCTGTATTCGGTAGGCGGGGGCGTCCAAGCAGTCCGGCGCGTTGAGCGGGTCGCGGGCAATGTAGTAAGCAAACTGGCCGTCGTAACCTTCACTGCCCGACGCGCAGGCCGAACCGTCCGCCCCCTGGCATGCGCTGAAGCAATCTCCCAGCGTCACGAAGGCCAAGGCGTCCCCGTCGTTGTACGCCAGGATCGCGGCCAGATACACGCTTGCCAACAACGCGACCAATACCCAGGGACGCCACAATGCCCGTGCGCGTATTTTCATCGGTTACTCCTGAGGCGGGCGCAGTTGGGTATTTTCTGTTGGCATGTGCCCGATGATGCGCGCCTCGTCGAAGGGTTTGACGATGAATTCCACGATACCGCCCTCGTAATACCAAATCGGCGCGGCTTGTCCGTCCAGCATGACCATTTCCGGCTCGGCGGAAATGCCGACCACTTCCACGCGCGTTTGCTTGTACGGCGGCTCATAGCGTCCGGCGCGCCGCCAGTCGATCACGAAATGGCCGGCGGTGGAAAAGCTGCACGTGAAATACGACCAACGATAGTCCCCGTGTTGATAACCCAACCCCTCGCCTGCGTCTTCATAAAGTGTGGTGTCGCCGCTGCCCGCGTAAATGCGCAGGCGCGTTTCCTTCAACGCGCGTTCACCCACATATTGCATCACCGGCCACATAGGGATCGCTCGCCCCGCACGTACGTAGATCGGCATCCGTTCGAGCGGTGCTTCGGCCACGATGGTACGCGCGCCGTCGGTGAGTTTGCCGGTGTCGAACTCGTACCATACGCCGCGCGGCAAGTAAACTTCGCGTTGGGTCGCTCCCGGCTCCACAATCGGTGCCACAAGGATCGATTCCCCAAGCAAAAAGGCATCTTCCACTTCGTACAGCTTCGGGTCGCTGGGGTCGGCCATGAAAAGCGGGCGCGCCATCGGCACGCCGGTTTGGGCAGACTGTGCCATCACCGAGTAGATGTAGGGCAACATCTGATAGCGCAGCTCCAAATAGCGCCGCACGATGGCTTCGTAGCGTTCGCCGTAGCTCCATGGTTCTTGGGAAGCGGTGCCGGCCATCGTGTGCACGCGGAAGTAGGGCATCATGCTTCCTAGCTGTATCCAGCGTGTGAAAAGCTCACCGTCCGGCTCTCCGGCAAAGCCGCCGATGTCCGCGCCGGTGAAGGTGAGACCTCCCAAACCCAAGTTGAGCGCCATGCTGATATTCAAGCGCAAATGCTCCCAGGTGGCCGCATTGTCGCCCGTCCATGAGGCTGCATAGCGTTGGCCTCCGGCGTAAGTGGCGCGCGTGAGCAAGAAGGGGCGTTTTTCCGGTGCAGCTTTGCGCATCCCTTCACGGGTGGCGCGGTTCATCAGCATTCCATAGACGTTGTGCCCGCCGCCCACATGGGATCGGCCCAAGCCGTCCCAATCGTGCACGACGTAATCCGGCAGCGTAGTGCGCGGGAAGAGTGTAATCGCCGTCGGTTCGTTCATGTCGTTCCACAGGCCCGCGAAACCCGCCTGCATCAACGTGCGCACGTGTCCTGCCCACCATGCCCGCGCTTGGGCACTGGTGAAGTCGGGAAAGACGCATTTCCCGGGCCACACCGGCGCGGTGGCGTGTTTTCCGTGTGGATATTTCAGGAACACGTCTTGTTTCAGCCCGTCGGTGTAAATTTCGTAGCTGTTGTCCACCTTGATCCCTGGATCGGTGATCGCAATGGCTTTGAAACCTTGTTCTTCCAACTCTGCCAGAAGCCCGGGCAACAGAGGGAAGCGGTTTCTATCCCAGGTGAAGACGCGGTAACCGTCCATGTAGTCAATGTCGAAGTACAGCGCGTCGCAGGGCAATTGGCGGCGGCGAAACTCGGCAGCCAGGTCGCGGAAGACTTGTTCGGAATCATACCCCCAGCGGGATTGATGAAAGCCCAGCGCCCACCTCGGCGGCAAAGGCATCCGACCGGTCAGCTCGGTGTAACGTTGCAGTACGTGTTCGACGCGCGCACCGGCCAGCAGATAGAAGCGCAATTCGCCGTCTTCGGCGAAAAATGTTTGAGTTTCTGCGGCGTTGGCTCCCAAATCTACCCAACCGCGCGCGGGGTTGTCCCACAGGATGCCGACGGCCACTTCTGGACGCACGCCGAGATAAAAAGGGATGCTGAAATAAATGGGGTCGGCGTCACGCTCATAGGCGGGCAGAGGGTCAGCGTTCCACAAACTCAAACGCTTGCCGTGCAAGTCCAGCGTGCTGGCGCGTTCTCCCAGCCCGTAACAATGCTCTTTCGGCGGTAAGCGGCGCGACCAACGTACCTCCGGCCCACGCCAAGCGATTCCCTCGGTGTCCTCACTGAGCACGCGCCCGTCCGGTGTGGTGAAGCGTAAAAGGCCGTTTTCCTTTTCGATCTGGCAGACGATCTGTTCGCTTTGCAGCACCACCTGCTGAGCGCTATCCTGCACTTCCAGGGTGGGCACGAGCCAGTCCACTTTTTCCACTGCGTAGGAAAAAGGCGGGTCGAAGTTGCCGTCTGCACGCATCCGCACTCGCACGATGTCTCCGGCCAAGAATGCAATATCCAGGAAACCATGTTCTGCTTGGATGCGCGCGCCGCGCATGTGCGGCTCGATATTTTGCACCATGCCCAAGTGCTGAAACGCACCATGCGGCTTGGGCGACTCAAAACGACGGTTGAGCGCGCGCACCGTGTTGGTATATTGCACGGCGCGGAGTGCAGCTTGCCAGCCTAGCCCGTGCGCCGTTTGAACGATGGTTTTGAACGTGGAGGAAATGGCCATGAGTAACGCCTTCTCGTGTGAAGATAACCCGTTTGCACCGTTCCAATGATAGCGTAGGCAGGGCAACCGCGAAACACCTTGCCCTTGATTCTTTGCACAAGGGACGAGTTTCGATTTCGGCTGGGCTTAGGCTATACTAAAATCACGTCTGGGCCTCGACAAAACTGCAAAAGGAAGTCGGTCTATGAAATGTGTGCATTGCGAGAAAGAAGCGCAAGCGATCTGCCGTTGGTGTGGTCGGGCCGTGTGCAGCGACCATATCCAGACCATGAACTATATCATCACCGTTTACGTGGGCGGCAAAAAAGTGCCCAAATCGTTGGTTGTCGCGGACGCTGTGTGGTGTGGTGTATGCAAACCCCAACCCGAGCCTATCGAAATGCCCTACTTGGATTGAATGTAGCTACCCACCAGAGGACGCGATGAGCGAGCAAGCAGAATTCCTTGCCAAAATCACTTGGGACGATCCCCTCAATGGCGAACGGCGCGAATACGTGCTCAGCGCCGGCGCAACGGCTACCATCGGGCGCGGCTCTCACAACGAAATTCACATTCCCGAGCGTCACGTTTCCCGGGAACATGCGGTGATCAATTTCCGCAACGGCATTTTCATGATCACCGATTTGCACAGCGCCAATGGGACGTTTGTCAACGACAAGAAGCTGAGCGAGCCTTTTCCGCTGGCTGACGGCGATGTGATCCGTTTGTACGTACCTGTGTTGCATTTTTCCGCCATTGTGAGCGAGGAGGAAAAAGAACAGGCACGCATGACCGGCACGCTGATTGTCCCCGCTGGGGCTGGTGGCACGCCTACCTTGCATATCACATCCGGCCCGCAAGAGGGCGCAGAAATTCCTATCCTGACGCCGCAAGTGACCATCGGACGAGCCACGCGCAACGCCACTTGGGATATTGCGTTGCAAGACCGCACCGTTTCACGTCCGCACTGTCGCATCAGCCACGAGGAAACCGACGATCTGGACGCTTCTTGGACAATCATTGATCTGGAGAGCGCCAACGGGACGTTGGTGGACGGTGTGCCCTTGCCGCCCAACGAGCCGCATGTGCTCCACGACGGGGCGGTGTTGACCATCGGCGAAACGACCGTCCTTTTTCGTATGCACACGGGCTAAAGATGCGGGCAGTTGCCCTCTCGTGACCGGCGAAACGCAAGCAGAGGCACTATGGCAAACGTGTATCGCAACATCGGCGCTGTGATGAAAGACACCGGCGGGCTGTGGGAACAGCTCGACGAGCAGATGCGCCGCCAGCCGTCCGAAGCGGCGGCGGGCGTGGGACTTTGGGGTCGCATCGTTGTTGCCCAAGCCGGCGGCATCTGGGATCGCTTCGACGAGGAAACCGAGCTGCTGCGTGACCGCCGGCGTGACGTTTGGGCCGAAGCGCATGACGAGACGCTGATTTTGCCCAAAGAGGGACTGTTGCCGGTTTGGGACGCGGTGTTGGCGCGGCGCAACGATACCGGCTCGCTGGATATGGACGGCACGCTGCGTATGATGCAAATGGACGCGGACAACGTCTGGCAACGTTCCGCCGAAGAAACTTTGGTGCTGTCGCGTCCAGAAGCCAGTATCTTTGCTCAGCAACTGCATCCGCGCGACCTCACCACGTATCGCCCTGTGCGCGTCCCCGGCTATGCACTCAAGCGTTTGACCGACGCGCGCGGCGAAATCTACTGGATTTTGAAGAATTTGCGCACCGACGCCTACTTGCGTTTGAACGCCGAGCAAGTTTTCCTCTGGGAACAGATGGACGGGCAGGCCACCGTACAAGATATTGCCGTCGCCTATATGCTGGAATATGGCAAATTGGCGATCATGGGGCTTTTGATGCTGTTGGAGCAGTTGCAGCAAAAGGGCTTCATCGAGCCGCTGGTCAATGTGTACGGGGCTGCCGAGCAGAGCATTGCACGACGGCGGGCGAATGTGCTTTGGCGGCGCTTGGTGCGCGGCGTGATGAACACCGAGCTTGCCATTGGGGGCATAGACGGCTTGATTACACGTTCTTACCAAGCGGTGGGACGCTTTTTGTTTCTCCCTGTCGTGCAGTGGGCCATGTTAGCCGTAACTTTGGCCGGTGGTGCGGTTTTCCTGGGCACACTCTTTGGCTTTGTGCCACGCAAGGTGGCTTTATTGGGTGGGGCGGGGGCGCTGGTCGGCTTGGTGACGCTCTACGCGCTGCAATTTGTCACGTTGCTGATTCACGAGTGGTCGCACGCCATCGCCACCAAACACTACGGGCGCGAAGTGCGGCGCGGCGGATTCTTAATTTATATGGGGATGCCCGCCGCCTTTGTGGACACGACCGATATTTGGATGGAGCCGCGCCGTCCGCGTATCGTGGTGAGCTGGGCGGGGCCGTATTCGGGCTTTTTCTTGGGCGGCGTGGCGAGCTTGTTGCTGTTGGGCGCGCCCGGGGGCTTTGCCCAAGGCGTGCTCTATCAATTCGCCTTCCTGACTTACCTCACCAGCATTATGAACCTCAACCCGCTGTTGAAGCTGGATGGGTACTATATCCTGATGGACTGGTTGGAAATTCCGCGCCTGCGGGAAAAAAGTATGGCCTTTCTCGTGGGACATTTGCGCGAAAAGCTGCGCAAGCGCGAGAAACTGACGCATGAGGAAGTGATCTTCACGGTCTTCGGCGCGCTGGCGGCGTTGTGGACGGCGCTTACATTGGGACTGCTGGTGCTGACGCTGGGCGGCTATGCACTGAGCGCGGCACGGACGCCGGTGGGGCAAATCGTGCTGGGGGGGCTGGCGCTGGTGTTCGGCTATCGTCTGCTGGGGCGATGGTTGCGCGCACGTCGGAAATGAGCACGGGCGGCCCGCAGCAAAAAGGGCGCGGCGCGCGACCGACGAGAAACGACACCGGTCGCGCGCCGCGCCGTCCCGTGCATACACACAGCAGG
>CAZZNC010000151.1:0-6385 GCA_964655405.1 uncultured Anaerolineaceae bacterium
ACACGATGGTGCTTGTTGCGCACCATAGCAGAGTGCCCGAGACCGTGGCGGTGAATCGCGGGCAGCGGGAAACCGCGCGAGCAGGGGACACGCTGGCCGCGATTGCGCGCCACGATCTCGGTCACTTTGCTATGGTGCGCAAAAAGCACCAATGTGTCCCCTGCGCGCACGATTTCCTGATGCTCTGGATGCACGCGCACGGTGTGCAGCTCGCCCGAACCGTGTAGCACGATGTCCGTATTTTCCGCGTGCTGCAATTCTTCGATGGTCTTGCCGTCCATGAACGAGCCGGCGGCCACCGTCAGCCGAATCAAACTGTATTCCTCGCCGTTAATCGGTAACGTCTGCGTGATCTCGATGCCCAGCGCGGCAGCGGCAAAAGGCGGCGCGGCCAAGCTGGTCGTGCTCAGCACCGCGTCCACGTTGAGGAAGCGTTGAATTTGCGCGGCGAAACGCTCTTCCCACATGCGCACCACGATGCGCAGCGACGGGTTGAGGTCGCGGGCGCGCATGGTCACTTCCAAATTCATCTGGTCTTCGGACGTGCACACGATCAACGCCAACGCACGCCGCACGCCTGCCTGTTCCAACGTCTGTTGCAAGCGCCCATCTCCCAGCACCAGCGGCACGCTCATTTCCTTCAGTTCGCGGGCCTTTTCCGGCGTTTCGTGCACGTCAATGGCGACCACGTCAAAGCCCATTTTGACCAATTGGCGCACCACGCGCGTCCCCAAATGTCCGACGCCCAACACGATCACATGCCCGCTATAGGTGGAAGCCATAGCCGCCTCCCAGCTCCGATGGCGTTCGTTGGAAACGAAAAAGAGATTAGCAAAATTGAAGATGCCCCGTCCGGCCACATACGCCCCAATCAGCGGCATCACGTACCAGAAGGCGACGAGCACCGGTTGCGTGGGCAGCGCGTCCGGCGAGGCCAGCAGCATCAACGTCACCATGCCGTAGGGCATATCAATGTACGGCTTGTGCAACGAGGGATCATCGGCGTGGATGTTGTTCCACAGTGTGCCATAAACCCAGCCGCCCAGCAGCACCGCCACCGCGAAAACGAGAATCGGAGTGTGGAATTCTTGCCAGATTGTGCGCAACATGCGGTAAAGCGCGCGCGCAGAACGCCAACGGCGACGCTTGCGGTAACTTTCCGGCATGAGCAGGCGGTATCTGGGCACTTTGATCCTCGCGTGGCGCATGGTCATTTTCATTGTATTACGCTTTTTGCCCCACCAGCAACACCTGCCAGATCGTGAAACGTGCGTCCAGGCCGGAAGGGGCAAATTGCGGACGCAACCACTCGGCGACCGGCGGCGGTGCTTGGCGCAACATGGCCGCCAAGCGCAGCGTGGTCGAGGCATCGCGGCCCATGCGTTGCGCCCATGTGCTGAGCTGGTGGCGTGTTTCGAAAAGCTGCGTGCGTTCCACGTGCAAGCCCGCTGCGGAAAAGAAGCCTTCCCACTCTGCCACGCTGTAAGCCCAAACATGGCTGGGGTCGCGCAGCCGTTCATAGGCGTTGACATAGCGGGCGGCTTTGGGGTGGGGCGGTGTGACGATGTCCACCATGCCGACCGTTCCCCCTGGCCGCACCACACGCGCCAGCTCCTGCACAAAACGCGCTACATGCGGGAAATGGTGCGGGGCAACACGGCAGGTTGCCATGTCAAACGCGCCGGTGGGAAAGGGCAGTGCCTCGGCGTCGAGCTGCACATAGCGCACCGCGCCGGTGGTTGCCTGGGCGTCGGTTTATGTGCGTGCGGCGCGCAACATCGGCGCGGTCAAGTCCCCTGCCGTCACCCACAGCCCTCGCCGCGCCAGTTCCAGCGCTGTATGCCCGCCGCCGGTTGCCACGTCCAGCACACGCTGGCCCGTGTGCGGTGCGACCGCCTCGATTAATGCACGCAGCGTTACCCCTTGCCGAAAATTGGCGGCGGAAACATAAGCGGCGGCATGTGCGCCGAATTGTGCTTGCACCCGTGCTTTGGCGTTTGAACTCATCGCGTGCTCCGTGTGTGCGTAGGCGAAAAGACAAGCGGCGCTCCGTGTGGGGGGAGCGCCGCCGATGCTGCGATCTTCATGGCGTTTAGCGGCGGCGGCTGGTCAAGCTCAAAATGTAGATGAACAGGTTCACGAAGTCCAGATACAGCTTCAACGCGCCCATCAACGCCAAGCGCCGCACGGTCAGCGAGCCGCTCATTTCGCCGCGCGCTTCCAACGCGGTTGCCGTGCGTTTGATCCACTGCGTATCGTAGGCGGTCAGGCCGGTGAAGATCAGCACGCCCGCGTAAGAAATGATCCAATAAAGCGTGCTGCTGTGCGCAAAGATGTTGACCACGCTGGCAATGATCAGCCCGATGAGCGCCATGAAGAGAATGCCGCCCAGCCGCGAAAGGTCAATTTGTGTGGTGTAACCCACGATGCTCATGGCGCCAAAGAGCGCGCCGGTGGCAAAGAGCGCAATGTAGATCGCGCTCAGGTCGGCCCAATAAAAGATCGTGGACATGGTCACGCCCATCACGGCGGCGAAAACCAAAAACAACGTTGTGGCGCGTTCTGCGCTCATGCGCCCGATGCGCGCACTGAGATACCACACCAGCCCAATCTGGGCGAACGGTGCGACCATCAGCAGCGGCCCCAGCGCCAACGTGATCCCGCTGGCGGCCAAAAACAGCGCAACGGCAGCAGTGATCACCAGCCCCAGCGTCATCCAAAGGTACACTTGTTGCATAATGGCACGCATGTCCACGCGCGTACCGAGCGCGCTGACCTGCGGTTGTGGGCGATAAAGGTCCATGCGGTTTGCTCCTTGCATACAAACGCCAACAGCGTACACTGGCTAGATTTTACCGGAAAGCCCTTCGAAGGGGTATTGGAATTGCGACGGAGGGGGACTGGCGCGCGCGAGGTCGCCCCGCCCGCTTTCACCGAGGCTCGCTGTCAAACCAAGGCGGCTTTTTGCCGAAAAAGCGCGCGAGGTGTGGGGCAGCGTCCCATAAAAACGCTAGAACCCTGCCAATTGGCTGAAGTCCGCGCGCCCGTGCGCCAACCCCGCCACTGCCTGCAACAGCCCCAAGCGATTTTGCCGCAGCGCGGCATCGTTTGCGTGCACCAGCACCTCATCGAAGAAGCGCTGCACGGTCGGCACGATGGGCGCGAACGCCTCCAAAAACGCCCCGACATTTGCCTCGGCATCCAGTTGCGCGCTCACCTGCCGGCAAGCTTCGTAGAGCGCGCGTTCGGCCTCTTCCTGGAACAGTGCCGGATCGACCGCGTAGGTTTGCGGCTCGCTGCGCGTGATGCGCACGCAGCGCGCGTAATTGTCCAAAATCACCGGCCAGTCCTCGCGCGCCACCCAGTCGCTCAGTTCCTGCACGCCTTGCAGCGCGCGCGCCGGATTGGCGGCTTGTTCGGCCAGCACTGCGCGGATCACGTCGTGCGCCCAGCCGCGCTCGTGCAGCAGCACGTCCAGCCGCCCCGCAATGAAGTCCAGCACGGCGCGCTGCACGTCTGCGTCGGCGGGGATGGGCTGCTCGGCGGCTATGCGCGCAATCGCTTCGCCCAAGTCCACGTCCAGCCCGCGATCCAGCACGATCTGCACCACGCCGAGCGCCGCCCGCCGCAGCGCGAAGGGGTCGGTGCTGGCGGTGGGTGCCAGGCCCGCCGCGAAAAGCCCCACCAGGCTATCCAGCCGGTCGGTGAGCGCGAGCAGCACGCCGGCGGGTGACTGCGGCAGCGCGTCGCCGGCGAAGCGCGGCAACCAGTGCTCGAAGATCGCGTCCGCCACAGCCTCCGGCTCGCCTTGATGCAGTGCGTAGTAGCGCCCCATGATGCCTTGCAGCGAGGTCATTTCCACGACCATCTGCGTCGCCAAGTCCGCTTTAGCGAGCTGCGCGGCGTGTTGTGCGGTGGTCAGGTCTTCGCCTGCCACGCCTAGCAACTCCGCCAGGGCGGGTACAAGGCGCGCCACGCGCTCGTTTTTGTCCAACATCGAGCCGAGTTTCTCTTGGAAGGTGAGCGTGCCCAAACGCGGCAGGTAGCTTTCCAGCGGCTGGCGGATGTCCGCATGGTAGAAGAAATCCGCGTCGGCAAAGCGTGCGCGGATCACGTGCTCGTTGCCGTGCGTCACCACGTCCAGATGCTCGGCGTCGCCGTTGCGCACTGCGATAAAGTACGGCAACAGGCGCCCGTCCGCGTCCAGCACGGGAAAATAGCGCTGGTGCTTGCGCATCACCGCGATCAGCACCTCGCGCGGCAGCTCTAAGTATTTTTCCTCGAAAGCGCCGCGCAAGGCCGTCGGACGCTCGACCAGGTTGGCGACCTCTTCCAGCAGCGCCGCGTTGTCGGGAATGACGCCGCCCACTTCCGCCGCCAGCGCTTGCGCCTGCTCGCGGATGACGCGCTGCCGTTCGGCCACGTCCAGGATCACGCCTTGCGTTTCCATCTCGCGGAAGTACGTTTCCACTGCCCCCAGCACGATCTGTGGCGAGCCATACGGACGGATGCCGCGTGTGGTGCCGTTGCTGTGCACGTCCGCGAAGGTGAAGGGGATCACTTGCGCGCCGAAAAGCGCCACAATCCAGCGCACGGGCCGCGAAAATTGCGTGCCGCTGGCGTTCCAACGCATGGTCTTGCCGAAACGGATTGCGCTGATTAGCTCGGGAAACGCCTCGGCCAACACGTCCAACGCGGCACGGCCCTCGGTGCGCACCAGCGCGCCCACGTAGCGCCCGCCGTCCATTTCGCGCACTTCCAGCGCGCTCACGTCCACGCCCTTGCTGCGCGCGAAGCCGAGCGCCGCTTTGGTCGGGTTGCCGTCCGCGTCGAAGGCGCGTTCGGCAGGTGGCCCCTTGACCCACGCTTCCTGATCGGGTTGGCGCACGGCCACGTTGCGCGCGTGCACGACCAGGCGGCGCGGCGTGCCCATTACCTGCACGCCCTCGTTGGCTAAGTGCAGCTTGTCGAAAAGCGCGGACGCGCGCTTTTGGAGCTGTGCCAACGCTTTGTCGAGGTCGCGTGCGGGCAACTCTTCTGTGCCGATCTCAAGCAGCACGTCCGCCGGTTCGGTCGGCGTGAGGTCGGCGCCATAGGTGGGACGCTCGACCGTTGGCGTGTCGCGTTCCATGCGGTGCAGCAACGGGTAGCCCAGTTCCTCACGCTGCTGAGCGTAGGCGCGCGCGATCTGGCGCGTCATGTCGCGCATCCGGCGAAAGTAGTGCGCCCTCTCTGTCACGCCGATAGCGCCGCGCGTGTCCAACACGTTGAAAAGGTGTGAGCACTTCAGCACGTAATCATACGCGGGCATCAGCGCGCCATTTTCCAACGCGCGCTCGTGTTCGCGCTCGTAAACGTCGTAGACTTGCTTCAGTCCGTCCACGTCCGCAATCTCGAAGTAGTATTTACAGTGCTCGATCTCGCTTTGCAGCCGCAAGTCGCCGTAAGAAACGGCCTCGTTCCAGTCAATTCCCCACACGGCCTCTTTGCCTTGCAAAGCCAGCACGATTCGTTCCAGCCCGTAGGTGATCTCCACGCTGACCGGATCGAGCGTCAGGCCGCCGGCTTGCTGGAAATAAGTAAATTGGGTGATCTCTTGCCCGTCGAGCCACACTTCCCAGCCCAAGCCCCACGCACCCAGCGCGGGCGATTCCCAATTGTCTTCCACAAAGCGGATGTCGTGCTCGCGCGGGTCAATGCCCAGCGCTTCTAGGCTTTGCAAGTACAGTTCCTGCGGGTTGCCCGGGTCGGGTTTGAGGATCACTTGGTACTGGTAAAAAAGCTGCATCCGGTTCGGGTTTTCCCCATAACGCCCATCGTCGGGGCGCACGCTGGGTTCCAGGTAGCCCACGCGCCAGGGTTCAGGGCCGAGCACGGCCAGCAATGTGGCGGGGTTGCCCGTGCCCGCGCCGAGCTGGATATTATACGGATGCCAGATTACGCACCCCTGGCCGCGCCAAAAGTTGTGCAACTTGAGGATCACATCTTGGAATAGGTGCGATTGTGTCATGCAGCCACCGCCTCGGTTTCGCGTATGTGTCGAATGGTCGGCGCGCATTATAGCACAGAGTGCGTGCACGTGGCGGGAGGTTAGCGCCGCTTCTCGCTACGCGACTGCCCGTTGACGCGCTTGCCGCGCGATGCTAAGGTAAACGGTGACAAATCGAAACGAGAGGTAACAACCAACGTGGAAGAACGCTTACAGAAACTGATCTCCCAGGCGGGCATCGCGTCCCGCCGCGCCGCCGAGGAGTTGATCCGACAAGGGCGCGTCACGGTCAACGGCAAGCCCGCCAAAGTGGGCGACAAGGCCGACCTGGCCCGCGACGTGGTGCGTGTGGACGGTGAGCCGCTCAAGCCGCCCAAGTTCGTTTACTATCTGCTG
>CAZZNC010000152.1:0-6380 GCA_964655405.1 uncultured Anaerolineaceae bacterium
CCTTGCGGGGTATATTGCAGCGCGTTGTGCGCCAACTTGACAATGGCTTGCGCCAAGCGCGCCCCGTCCAAATTCAGCAGCGGCAGGCCGTCCGGCGTCTCAAAAGTGAGGGTGTGCCCCAACTCTTCAGCCAACGGTGCGAGCGTCTTTTCGACCTGCATGGCAATGTTTTTGTACGTATCCATCTTCGGCTCCAGACGGATACGGCCCGAGCGGAGCTTGCTGATGTCGCTGATGTCAGTGACCAGCTGCTCCATACGCCCCACATTGGAGCGGATCGTTTCGACGAACTGCCCCTGCATCTCGTTGAGTTCGCCCACGACGTTTTTGGCGAGCATGTCAGAATAGCCCTTGATGCTGGTCATCGGCCCGCGAATTTCATGCACCATGACCGAAACGAATTTGGCGTTGGTTTGCACCAGCTCGTCGAGTTGCTGGCGCAACGCGGCGGCGTCTTCCCCTTCTCCGCGCCGACGTGCCGCCGTCAGCAACTCGGCCAGCGTTTCCAGTTGAGGCTTTAACGTGTCGTCGGCCTGTCGTTGTACGACGGCGAGCAGTTCTATTGCCTGATCTAGCGGATTGTGTTGCGCATCGCTCATTATGCTTGCCCTCTCCAAAGGATCACTCTTCCCCCTACGCTTTCCCGTGCCGCGTTCCACGTTCAACCTAAGCGCCACAAGCGTTCTGCGCCATGCTGCTTTTCGGTTTGCCGTGCGTAGGCACGCACCGCCCGCGCCATATCCGCATTGTTGGCCCAAAATGTGCTGATTTGCGAACGGTAGCACGCAATCGCACGAACTTTTGCCGTTAGCGCCGCCTCGTTCATCGGGAATTCCTGCACCACCGTCGGACGCGGAACCGCTGCGCGCGCTTGCTGCACTTTGTCCACCCCCGCAGCACTGTAAGGATACTCTTCGTAAAGGAAAACTGCTACCTTTGGGCGACATGCTGCCCAGCGTAACGCGGCAGTGCGTACCAAACGATGATCCACGTGGCCGCCGACGCCCAGCGGAGCATACAGCGCCGTGATCGTGGCGTCGGTCGGGATCAATGTGTCCAATGCCCGCAGCAATGGATCGTGGGAATGGGGTACGCCGAAGAGTTGTGCCAAGTTGGTGTACAACAAATGTCCCTGGCCGTCCGTGCGGAAAAGGGCGTCCGGCCAGGTGCCCAAGCGCACTTCCGCGCCCAACACCGCGAGCGCGCAACGATCTTCGCTCTGGCGTGCCGGTGCAGGGTCGTCACCCAGTCCCCAGCGCGTGAGATGCTCTTGTACGAACGCCGAGGGGAGCATATCCGGCGGCGGCGACGCGGCCATGACGGTCAACACGCACACAGACGCACCCCCATGCGCCAGACGATAGATCAACGCACCGCAGCTCAGCGCGGCGTCATCGGGGTGGGGAGAAAGGAATAAGTGCATGAGCGTCCAATTTCTGCGTGGAGCACGGCAAGCTTGACCGTTCGGCGAGCCGCAAGGAACACGACAAAAGCCGAGCGCGTGCGCAGAAGGGACCTGCCGGCAGTTGCTTTCACTTTCCTGCCGGCAATGCGTCCCCCAGCACGACATGACGCAAACGGCGCGCCATGGCCTCCGGAGCGCGTGTCGCGCCCATGTGTGCCAACATCGGCGCAAGCGCGGCCAGGTCGCTCAGCAAGTCGGCGTGAGTGCGCTCGCGCAAGACCGGCACATAGTCTCGCCACAATGCGTAAGCCTGCGCCGGCGTCAACCACTGCGTGCAGCTTCCCGCTACCCGCGCCAACAGATGCCCACGTTCGGTAGCGTCGCGCATGTCCAAGCACGTTTCCAGCGCCAGAGCCAACGCCTCTTGCCGACGCCCCTGCACCTCTGCGCGTATGTCCACGTAGGGCGCCAGGTGCGCCAAGGCACTGGCACGGTCGTAATCGTCGGTCACACCCAGCGCCGTTTCTAACACATCTTCCAACATCGCTGCGCGTTGGGAAGGCGTCAGATAGGGGATTAGCTCCAAGAGTGCGTTGACACGCTGCAAGCGGTTGAGCACTGCATGTGCCGCCGCCAACGCAGCATCCAACAAACGCTCCGGCGCACGTGGCAGCAAGGCCGTGAGCACATGCAGCCGGTCATAAGGCGTGGTGATGTGGTCGGCCACTCGCACCGCATCGGCGATCAGTTCCTCCGGCAACACCGGCGCAACCGTCGCCAAAATGCCTGCCTTGTGGTGCGGAGGACGCAGCTCACGGGCCGTTTCCAACACATCTTGCCCCACGCGAAAGCGCGGCTCTTCCGGCAAACGGGGCAACAACGCGCTGAGAACAGGCGTGCGCTCCAAAGGATCGAGGATGGTATAAGCATCGGCGAGTGCGTCCGGCAGTTGTTCTTCCAGCAAGTGCGGCGTCAGAAAGACCAACGCTTGGGCACGTTCGCTTTCGTCGGGAATGGAGCGCGTGGCGGTCAGCGCTTCGTGGAGCGCACGTTGGCGCAGCGGCTCGGTCAGATGCGGCGCCAAGTCTACCAACAAGGTCACACGCTCATAGCGCCGCTCGATAGCCAAAGCCGCCGCCAGCGCGTCTTCCAGCGCCTGCTGGCGTGCCGCCGGCGAAAGATAGGGGGCCAGCGCGATCAGCGCCAACGCCCGTGCTTGCGTCGGGCGCAGTTCCTGGGCGATGTTGAAAGCCGCCACCAGAAGATCGGGGGGCAAATGCGGAGCCAGACGGGCCAACGTATGGGCACGGTCGGCATCGTCTACGATGTCCCGCACAATATGCAGCGCCTCGCTCAACAGCTCCGGCGAAAGCTGCGGTGCCAAAGCTGCAAACGCGCGCGCACGGTCGCCCGCAAACGCGATCGAGAAGGTCAGTTCCAGCGCGCGTTGCAAGGTTTCCGGATAGCGGCTGAGCATTCCCACCGTTTCCAACGGTGAGGCCAACGCGATCAAAGCGCGCGTGCGCGCATCTTCTCCGCTCACAGCGGCCACAGCGCTGAGCGCGCTTTCCAATGCCTGGACTTGCAAAGCCGGCGAAAGATGCGGGATCATGTTGCCGAGCAACAAGGCACGTGCCTCCGGCGCGTCCAATTGCTCAGCGATGTTCAACAAACGCTCGTGGAACTCCACCGGCAAATGTGCAGGTAGTTCACTCAGCGCCTCAGCCTGTGCCGACGCCCCTGTGATGCCCTGCATGGCTGTTTCGAAGGCTTGCACTACAGCCTGGGACTGCAACGACGGGACAAGGTACGGAATGAGTGCGCCCAGGGCGCGCACACGCGAAGCCGCATCACGCACGGTTTGCATTCCCGCCAAGATGCGCCCCTGCATGGCCGTCATTGCTTCGGAGTCGGCAGCTTCCAAATGCGGCGCCAGCGAGAGGAGCACGTCCACACGCACGTCCGGCGCCAGCGGGGGACGCGCCTCATCGAGCGCCTGTCGCACGACCGCGAGCGGGTCCGGTGCTTGTGGCAACGTCACCAGATGTGTCGCCAACACGCCCAGCAAACGAACGCGCTGTGTGCTATTGGGCAACGCCGCCACACGCTCCCAAACCCCACGCAGTGCGTCCGATGGCAGATATTCTGCCAGACGTACCACCGCCGCCAAACTCTGCTCGGGCACGGCGTCGGCATGGGGCGGGCGTTCAGCCGCCAAGGCGAGCAAATGGCGCGTTTGTAGCTCCAACGTGCTCGCTCCGGTTACCAACGCCGCATCCAACAAGCGGTTGAGGTCTTGTTCGGTGGTGGTATCGTCCCATTGCAATTCGGAAGATGCACGCATTTGGGCGATTTGGTGCAGTGCCACGCCCAGTTCGGGCGAACGACGCAGCGCATCGGCAAGAGCCGTGAAAAGCTCGCGTACTTTTTCCACCGATGCAGACTTGTCGGCATCTTGCACGTTCAACGTTTCGGCCCACAGCCGCGCTACGGTAGGGTAATTCGGCGTTTGTTGGGGCAAAAATTCCTTGAGCAGTTCCTCAACGACACGTGGGTCGGCAAAGGCTTGTCCGTTCATCAACGCGGAAAGCAGTGCAGCCTCGTCCGAGGCAGCATCGTACCCCTGCACAACATCCTTGAGCGCCATCCAATACGCACGCCGCAGAGTGCCCCCATGAAAGAGCGTCTCGAAATAGTTTCCAGGGAAAAACGCGCTCAGCGTACCCACGAACACCTCGGCGGCGTTGGCAAATTGCTGCGTGCTGTGAATATCGTCCGCTAAAGTCGTCATCTGTGCTCCGAGGGCCTCCCACGTGCTCGCACATTCAGCCTCAGTATAGCGCGGATATGACAATCCAGGCGATACCACGGAAGTCCTATCGTTTAGGGTTCTCATGTAGTCCCAAGGCGCCCGTCCTTTTGCGGTGGAAGCAAAAAGACGCCAGAAGTTTCAACATTTTTCCCCTCCCCTAACTTTCCCCGCCAAGGACACACGAACTTTTCCCCGTATAAACACCGCCTGGTTCCAGGCATTTGACCTCGCTAGTCTTGATGTGCAGCTTCTGCTATACTGCAACCAGCAAGCCTTTTCCTAAATGTTAATAATTACCTGGTGTCCTCATGAATCAACAACCCATTTTGCTACATGGCGCTCCCATCGTCGGCAGCCGCAACTTGCCCGTACAGACGCCGTCGCTTTTTGTCGGACGCGCGCGCGATCTCGATACCGTCCACCTGGCGCTGAAGGCGGGCACGGCTGTTTTGCTACACGGCACGGCAGGAATCGGCAAGACGGCGTTGGTCGCAGCGCTGGCAGCAGGATATGCAGAGCTGCCGGGCGGCGTGCTGTGGCTGGACGCACTCGACGACACGCTGCGCGCGCTGGTAACGCGCGTCACACGGGCCTATGGCGTGCGCACGCCTACCCTTGACGACGACTTAGACGACACGCTCGCCGTTGTGCGCAAATTGCTGCAAGACAACCGTCCGCTGATTGTGTTGGACGGGCCGATGCGTGTGGACGACGCGCGCATCTTTGCCCGGGAATGCGCGGCAGGTGTGCCCCTGTTGCTCACCGCCGAAACCATGCTCCCCGGCCCCTGGACACCGCACGCGCTCCACGCGCTGAGTTCCGAAGACGCACAGGCCCTGTTCTTGCATCACGCCGGAGACGCCATCGGCGAGGTTGAAGCCGAAGCCGTGCAATTCGTCGAAGCTTTGGGCGGTCATCCTTTCTCGATTGAAGTAACCGCGCGGCAACTGGCCGTCGGACACGTGACGCCGCAAACGTTCTTGGAGCGAATGCCCGCGTTGCCGCCGGGGTACAAAAACCGCGCGATGAGCGTTTTGCTGGCGGCTTACCGTCTGCTGCCCGCTGAGTTGCAAGGCATGGTGATGCTGCTGGGCACGGCTTTTGCCGGCGGCGCCAGCCAAGAGCTGCTGTGTGACGTGAGCGGCGCGCATCCGGACGTGTTGTTGGAACGAATGCGGCGCCTGGTCAAACACGGATTGGCCGCCGAACGCATCGTTTACGAACAGCCCTATTTCACCGCGCATATCCTGGTCCGCGAATTTGCGCAAGCCTTTTTGCGCAGCAAGAAGCGGCTCAACACAATGTACACGCGCTATTTGCAAGGGCTGCCTGCCTGCATCCGCCGTCACGTGGAAGAAACCGACGAACTGCACCACGACCGGCTGGCTTCGGAAATGGCTAACGTGCTCGCAGCCAGTCTTTACGCAGCGCAACAGGGACATTTGGACTTCGTGCAACAGGTTGCAGAGCTGCTCACCCCGACGGGCGAAGCGAGCTTTGCGGTGACCCGACGCTTTCAGCCGGAAGTGCAATGGCTCCACTACCTGGCCGAGCATCCCGAAGCCGCCCACGCAGGCATTTTGGGGCACGCGGAGGCCCTAGCCGTTTCTGCCGCTGAACTCATCAGCGAAGAGCCGCGCGCGGCCTCCCCTCAGCCAGTGAGCGAAGAACCGCCGGCGTCGCCCGAACCTGTGGCCGCAACACCGAAACGCCACACGCTCAAAGCCGAAGCGATCCCGCTGGCCGAGCGTGACCGAGAAGCTATCCCACCGGTCAATTTGGCAGAAGCTGTGCCGCCGGACGCAACCGACGTTGCCGAAGCGCCACCCGAACCCGCCGCCGTGGACGAGATTCCCCCCGCAGTAACGCCCCGTTCCGCGAACGTCGAGGAACTGGAAAAGCTCAGCGCCGAAGTCGCCGAGGTCGGTGTGCCGGAAGAAGCGCTCTCGCAGCAGAGCGAAGTGCTCGACAGCGTGCACGCGGACGGCAACGTGGACGACGAGTTGGCCGCGTTGGAAGCGCTCGCCAAACTGCACCTGGAAGGCGAGCAATACGCCGACGTGTTGGCGCACCTGGAACGCGGCTTGGCACTGGCCCAAGAAACGGACAATCCCCAGCGCGAAGGTGAAATGCTGGTCATCTTGGGCGATCTGCAAATGGTGC
>CAZZNC010000153.1:0-5501 GCA_964655405.1 uncultured Anaerolineaceae bacterium
CGGCAGGTGGTCCGCTCAGCACCTCGTAGCCGTGCGGCTCGCCGTTTTGGAAGTACACGACCGCCGGTTGCCAATGTTCCCCGCGCCGCACGGCGAGCGCCAGCGCGAAGAACTCTCGCGCGCCGGTGGCCGGACGCGGCCAGCGTAGCGGGGCGGCGTCTACGGCGTCGGCGGGGAGGTTTTCGGCGTGCGGGACGGTGTATGTGCCGAGTGGCAGGGCACTTGTCGGCGTGGGGCGGGCGGCCAGCGTGATCGGGATGCGCTGCACGCGCTTGGGCGTGTTCAGCGGAAAGCTCAGCACGGTGACGCGCTCGTGATGCGGCACGTCCGCGTCCATGATCCCCAGCAACAAATAGCCGTGCGCCGTATCCACGCCCAGCGCAAAGGTGCTGACGCTCTCGGACGGCGCAAGCGCCCATGTGCCGAGCGTTGCGCTGCTCGTGAGCGTCTCTGCTTCCGCTGCGCGTGGGTCGGGAGCGGCATAGTGCAACGTGTACGCATCCGCAGCGCTGCGTTCCGCCCACGCTACATACACGCCTTGCGCGGGATCGTTGGCTGCGGCTAGATAGCGCACGTGGTGTGGCGCATGTTGTTGCACAGGTCCGGGGCGGCCCTCTGCGTCGAGCTGTACCGACGCGATCCGTTCGGACGCGGTGCGCCACAGCACCCAGGCGCTCCCATCTGCGAGCGCCACCAACGCGAAATCACGCTCAGCATGATCGCTCAGCGCCACTGGCCCGCGCAATGTTACCCCGTCCAGGGTCAATAGTGCGCTGCGCAGCGCGCCGTCTGTTTCTCGCCACACCAAATGGAGCGTGCCGTGCAAGGTTGGGACGGCTCGCCAGGTCGTTGGCGTGCCTTCGGCATAAGGTTGCAGCGGCACGGCGGGGCTGGCTGGTTGGAGCGGGGTATATATCCAGAGAGGGGGCGCGTTCGACGGTTGCCAAAGCAGCGTGTTGGTTTCGTCTGTCAAGAGCAGCGCTGCCGAACTCAACGCACGTGTGCAACCGTGGTCTACAACTTGCCACCGCGTGGATGGATGGGGGCGCAACAGGGCCACGCTCATTGCCCCAATTCCTAGCAGCGCTAAGACCAGGGCGCTCTTGCACTTGTGATGACAACCGAGCACGAATGTCCCCTTTTTGAGGTATACAACCTACGGAAATTGTTTTAATATCTTGGTGCAAAGATGGAGCACGCGGGTTTTGTGGTACAATGCGAACAATGGGCGATGAGGGAGCCTATGACAGACGAGAGCGCTAAGCAAATTCCACAACCGCCAAAGGAACAGCCGCCGGCGGAACAACCACCCCTCAAGCGTGAAACAACGCTCTTGAGCGGTGGGATCAAACGCCAGCCGTTGCTGCCCCCCATGCCGAGTGAGTCGCGTCCGGTTCCAACGCCGCGGATCACAGGTTCTTGGCGTTTGTTGCTGCAAATTGGCAGTCAGAACCAAACGACCGTTGGGATTGAGGTGCGCGACAAAATCGTGATCGGGCGCGGTGATCCGGTGGCTCACTTTGACCCCGATCTCGATCTGACCCCCTACGGAGGCCAAGAGGGGGGCGTTTCGCGTCGTCATGCGATGGTGATCCGTGACGACGACAACCGCGCGCTTTACCTGGAAGACCTGGGCAGCACGAACGGCACGCGCATCAACGGATTTTTGCTCGAAGCCCACCGCCGTTATCGTTTGTGTGACGGGGACGAGATCGAGCTGGGACGTGTGCGCATGACCTTGCGCTTTGCGCGTTCCCCATTCTAACGGTGCACTTTTCAAGAGAGCGCTAACTCCATTTCGATCTGCCGCAAGTGCGTTTGATAGCCGAGATCACGGTAGGCGTGGATCGCGTGGTCATCTTCCGCCACGTTATAGGCGTGGCCGAGTGCGTGCGGATAGTGGTGGTGTATGTGCATCAGCAGCACTTGGGCATGTGTATGACGACGTCGGTTGGTTGGGGGCACCGCCATGTCAAACGTCAGCACGCTGTGTGGAGTGAACTGCCCGAGCACGTACCCTATCGGTGTGTCTGGTTTTTCCCCGTCGGATGCTTTCTCGATGTCGTAGAGTGCGCGCCCTTGGCTGTGGAAAGCTAACCGTTCCAGCGAGGGGAGATCGCGCTGCCAACAGTTGCGCACGTCGTGGAAGTCTGCATAGTAGGAAAGCAGCGTTTGCGGGGTTTCTGGCGTGATGATGATGCCGCAACGTTCGGGCGGCGGGGGCGGCGGCAGCAAGGGGCGTTCCAGCATGTGCAGGAAGCGCACATCGCGGAAACCGTGCTGCTGGTAGAGCGCGTGGGCGTGTTGATTTTCCTCGATCACTTCCAGCCGCAACGTCTGTATGCTCAGCGCACGCGCATTCGCGATCAAGGTGCGCAAGAGGCGCCCGCCGATGCCGCGCTGTCGTCTGTGTGGCACGACCCCCATCCCTCCAATCCAACCCGCAGTGCCCCGCATTCCCAACAACCCCATACCGACGACCTCGTCGTCTTCCAACGCCACTGCGCAGTTGGCGGGGGCGATGTCGTCGCGTGCCAACATCGCGTGCAGCGAGCTTGGCGTAACGTAGATGGGATAATAATAATCGCTATAAGCGCGGTTCAGCGCGGACACCAGCGCGGTCAGTGGCACGCGATCAGCGGGTAAAATGTGGACGGTTGACATGGCCGTTGAGCACTTAAGGATGAATGGGCGGCTTTCCGCGTGTGATTGTGGCACGTTTCCGGCACGTGAGCAACCGTTTTCGCGTAGCGCGGGGCGCGCGAAAGTTGCGCGTTTGGGCAGAGTGGGTATAGTGGCTGTGCATGATAAGTGACGGAACGGCGGCATAGGACGGGTGAAAGCGATGCGACGAGGACGACGACTAACGCGCAGCCTGACCGACCGTGTGTTGGGTGGCGTGTGCGGCGGCGTAGGAAACTATATCGGCATCAATCCCTGGTGGGTGCGTGTGTTGTTCATGGCGCTGGGGCTTTTCACTGCTGGAACGGGCGTGTTGCTCTATCTGGCGTTGTGGTATGTGTTGCCCGCCCAAACGCTTGCCGACTTGCCCTCCGACCCCGACTTGGCTCACGAGCGCCCCGCCAACCCCGAAACGGTGATCCTGATTGGCGCGGGGGTGATCGTGATGGGCTTGGTGGTTTTGGCGCGCAATTTAGGCGTTTTGCACGGCGAAGGGGGCGATGCTTTCTTGCCGTTGGTGGTGATCTTCTTCGGGCTGATGCTCTTTGCCAAGCAGCTTTGGAGGGCCGCATGAAAACGACCCCGCGCAGCGTGATGTGGCCGTTGGTGATGATCGGGGTGGGCGGCTTCTGGTTGTTGACCGTCGTGGGCGCGTTCCCACCGGCGGTGGAAGATGTGTTGCGCCGCGCTTGGCCCGCGCTGTTGATCCTTTTTGGCTACGACGCCCTTTTCGGACGGCGACGGGTGCGGTTGGGGCGTTGGCATGTGGATAGCAGCCTGGTCGGATTGGCGCTGACTGTGGTGCTGGTCGGTGGCGCGGTGGGCGTGGCTTATCAGCGTCAGGCGCAAGTGGTGCGTGCGGACAACGTGCAGACGTTTTCCAAGCTGCTGCCGGACGCTGTGCAAAGCCTCACTTTGCGCATAGACTTGGAGCGCACGGCAGTCACTGTGCGCCCCGCCGACGACGAAAACCCGCGCGAGCTGGCATTGCGTTTTGCGGGCAGCCGCGAAAGTGACGTGGTCGTGGGGTGGCAACTGGAAGGCGAAAGCGGCCTGCTCACGTTGACGGAAAGTTACCGCCACAGCATTCCCAAATTGGAAGATTATGGGCGCGGCACGTTGGAGATCACCTTGCCGCAAGGGGTGACGGTGGACGGGCTGAATTTGCGTGTGCAAAGCGGTGACGTGGCGCTTGATGCGCAAACGTTGGATATGCCGAGCTTGACGCTGGCGGTGGACGCGGGCGACGTGGTCTTGGCGCTGCCCGTAGACGGGGTCTTGGACGGCGAGCTGCATATCGGGGG
The DNA here is from genome assembly GCA_964655405.1 of uncultured Anaerolineaceae bacterium. Taxonomy (GTDB): domain Bacteria; phylum Chloroflexota; class Anaerolineae; order Aggregatilineales; family Aggregatilineaceae; genus JALSSH01. The sequence continues at coordinate 3,987 of CAZZNC010000153.1, forward strand.
CGATCTAGAGCTGCGCGTCCCGCCCGGGCGTGCGCTCAACCTCAGCGCCAAAGGCAGCAGCGTACCGAAATTCCGCTTCGACCGCGACCACTACGATCTGTTGGTTGGCGGGGAGCTGAAGAATCGGGCGGCGACGGAATTTCAGTACACGGTGGACGTTTACATGCCTGCCGCGGCCACGTTGACGATCCTGGATTTGGCAAGTTGACATGCGCTTTGCACTTGCCTTATACTGACGGCAACACACCATAAGATGCCGCGGCCATTTGAGATGCCGCGTGGCTTTTTTCGTGAGGCGCAAGTTGCGAGATGCACGGGAGAAGGTAAACCGACGATGAGCGGTGTGGTTTTCATAATAGGGTTCGCTCTATAAGCACGCTGGGAGCAGTCTGCCAGGGTGCTTTTTTGTTCGCTGCCCAACGGAGTGTGAGGAGAAATCCAATGGATTACAGCATGATCGGCAAGATCGAAAAGGCGAAGCGCTATGCCGAGCAGCGTGACCGCATTCGTTTTATGGCCTTCAGCGTTACTTTCGACGGTGACAACAGCCCGCATGAAGTCACGTATGAGCGCGGCACGTGGCATTGCGATTGCAGCTTTTTCCAGTCGCGCGGGGTATGCAGCCATACGATGGCGATGGAGCGCATTCTTGCCGGTATGCTCGAAAGTTCCGAGGAGAACGCGATCTAATCGGATGCCTGTGGAACAAAGGGGGCGGCGCACGTGTTGAGGGCGTCGCCTTCTTTGTTTATAGGCGCATGACCAGATTGCCTCCGTAGTATATCAAGCCCAATTCCTTCGTGTCATTTGTGGACGGAAATTCTTTGAACACGCGAAGCTTGCTGACTTGTGAAGGGAATTGTTATCGTATTTGGAACGCTAATGCTTGGCTTTCATTTGCACGTAGTAGGCGCCAGCTTCTTTTTTGATCTTGATGATTTTGGAAGATGCTTTAGCGAGTTGCGAAAGTTGTTTGTGTCCATATGTGCGTGGATCGAATCCTGGATCAAGCTGGCGCAGAAAACTACCCATCGCTGCGAGAGTGGCCCAACCATCGTCTTGGACTGCTGCGTCAAAGGCGGTTTGGAAGAGCTGTTCCAGACGAGTGGAATTCCGGGTATTTTTGACGGAGGGAGCGGAGGCATTTTTCGGTGTGGTGCCAGAAACTTCAATCTTGGAATCTGTAGCTGATTGCAAGTTTTCTGTATAAACAAACACATCACACGCATTCACGAAAGCACGTGGCGTTTGTTTTCGCCCAATGCCCATGACAAAGAGGTTCTTTTCACGAATACGGGTTGCCAGGCGCGTATAATCGCTGTCGCTGGAGACGATACATATGCCATCAACGCCAAGGGAGTAAATGATGTCCATTGCATCAATGATTAAGGCGCTATCTGTTGCGTTCTTCCCTGTCGCGTAGCTAAATTGCTGTTCCGGTTTTAGGGCATAAGTGTGCAACACTTCCTTCCAGCTCTTGAGCAGTGAGGTTGTCCAATCCCCGTACACTCGGCG
>CAZZNC010000153.1:5511-6364 GCA_964655405.1 uncultured Anaerolineaceae bacterium
TTACTCACTTCAGCAAGCATTTGAGGTAATAAGGCTGCCTGAGCGTTGTCGCCATCAATCATCAACGCCAGTCGTCGGTTTGACTTCATTAGATCGCCCTTTCAGGGTACTTATCAAATATATACTTATAGTAACATTGTCGGCAACAACTTACTACTCCATTTGTACTTATCAATGCTAAAATAACTAAATGGAAGCTGTGCGAAAATTTTAAGTGTTTCGGGGGCAGCGTTTCTGCGATCTCTCGATGGCAATTGCACACTGCGTAGAATGGATAGGCTCGGTCCTCGTTCACCTTTTTCATTGACAACTTTTGATTGCATCTTGTAGGCGGGTTGTAGTGTACGGAGCGGCGCAAGTGTGAGAAAATGAGCGGGTGTTCATGCTTTGCGGTACAATGCCGCCGCAACACGCAAACGGACGAGGAGCGAATACACGTTGGGCAAGACAAAAGCACGGCAACGCGCGCGGCGCTGGCTGGCTTTCGGGTTGGGAGTGGCGGTCAGCGTACTCTTTCTTTATGACGGTCTCAAGGGGCTGCGGCTGGCTGATGTGTGGCGAGACATTCGTCATGTGCACCTCGGTTGGTTGGCTGCCGGCGCGACGATCTACTTTGGGGCGGTGTGGGGACGCACGTGGCGCTGGCACTATCTGCTGCACGCGATCAAACCCGTGTCGCTGCGCAAGCTGTTCCCTGTGGTCGTCATCGGCTACATGGGTAACAATGTCTACCCCTTCCGCGCCGGTGAAGTCATCCGCGCTTACGTCTTGCGCCGAAACGAGAACGTCAGCGTGTCGGCCAGCCTGGCGACCATTGTTGTCGAGCGTATTTTCGACGGGCTGGTGATGCTGA
>CAZZNC010000154.1:0-366 GCA_964655405.1 uncultured Anaerolineaceae bacterium
TTGGGATCGGTGAGCGCTTGTTTTTTTGCGCCGGAGCTGCCCCCGCCGATGCCGAAGTGTCGCAAGGCCAGCACCACGCCGACAAGCACAACGAGCAGCGCCACCACCATCACCACACGGCGCCGCCACCGACGGCGCGGCGGCGCGCTGTCTTTGCGGCGGGACGGAACGCGACGGGATGTTTTTTTCGCCACAGCACGCCTCCCGCTCACAGGGTCACAAGGCGCAGCGGCAGCGGCACGAAGGTCAGCACCAGCACAGCCACCACCACATACGCCCAACGCCGACGGCGTGCGTCCAGTGGCGTGACACCGTCCAGGGTCTGCGCGTAAAATCGTCCCAGCAACACAACCAACGCCGCCAATA
>CAZZNC010000154.1:376-6358 GCA_964655405.1 uncultured Anaerolineaceae bacterium
AATATCCACCACACCGAGTTGAGGAAAGCCAGCCCCACCATCAGCGCGATCATCGGCCAGTAGAGTTTGCGCACACGTTCGCCGAGCAATGCATAGGCAATATGCCCGCCGTCCAGTTGCCCCGCCGGAATGAGATTGAGCGCGGTGAGCAAAAGCCCGCTCCAACCCGCCCAAGCCACTTGGTTGACAAAAACGTCCCTCTCGCCGTCCGGCAACCATTCGCCGAAGACGGCATACTTGGCACCGGCGTACAGGATGGAGTTTCCCTCCAACATATACGGCTCGTCCTGCGGCAACGGCTGCACGTTGGAGGTCGCCAGACCGAACAACAGCAGTGGTACAGCCACCACAAAGCCCGCCAGCGGACCGGCTGCGCTGATGTCAAAGAGGACGCGGCGGTTGGGCACGGGTTCGCGGAACATGATGAACGCGCCCAGCGTGCCAAAGACGTTGAAGGGGAAGGGGATGAAATACGGCCAACTAGCGCACACACCGTGCAACCGCGCCGCGATGTAGTGCCCCATTTCGTGTGCCCCCAAAATCGCCAGCAAGCTCAGCGCAAAGGGCCAGCCTTTCAACAAATTGAGCGTTTCGCGGCTTGTGGCTTCGTGAGCCGCACCCACACTCAACACACTGAGCACGGTCAGCACCAACAACGTCACGTGTAGCCAGGGCGAACGAGCCTTGAGTTGGGCACGCCGCAACAAGACCACGATCACATGCTGCCCCGCGTCGTTGACGACCAGTACCGGACACAACCCCAGCGGGGCACACACCGCGTCCACGCGCGCGTAAGCCTCGGCACTATCCAACCGCAGAGTGCCCACGTAGCGCGCCAAAGCAGGCGGCAGCGGATCGTAGTCTGTAGCTTGTACGTCCAGAACCGCCGCCACCACCGTTTCCACATCGGCCAATCGCGGATGTTGGGAAGAAGACGGGGCGGGCGGTGGTTCGTCTTGCGGCGCGTGCTGGGGCAGCCAGGTCGAAGGTTCGTCTAACATCGGCCCTCTCTATGTCGGTGTCATGCCAGCTCAAGGGGCAGCGGGCAAAACGTCCCAAGTTTGCGTTTGCGCGTCCAGCGCCAAAATGTCGCCATCGCGCGTGCGCACGTAAAAGGTCGCCACGCTCGGCTCGGGGGAATCCGATTGGAACATGCCGTCGAAAGCCACTTCTGGCGATGTCGCCCAGCCCAATCGATCCCGCACGCGCTCGTTGCTGCGCCAAACCAGCCCAAAGCCGCGCACCGGTTGTAGCAGCGAGGGCGGAGGAATGACGCTGTCGTCGCGTTCGGGATCGCCTTCCTCGAAATTGTCCGGATAGCGCGCCCAAGCCGGTGTGCGCCCGTCATCGAAAATAACGTAGATGCGATCCTGCGCCTGCACCCAGATCATGCGCCCGTGTTCAAACGTCTGCTCGGCTTCGAGCGACACCTGCGGCGGTTCGGCGGGGCAAGTTTCCGGTGCGGGATCGAAGAACCACGTTTCTCCACATTGCAGCGGAATGAGCAGCACTTGCTGGACTTCCGCCTCGCCCACCCACGCCACCAACACGAAACGCGCCACCTCGCGGTCTTGCGGACGGGTGCGCACGGTGAGTTTGCCGCTTGCGCGCACGTCCCACCCCGGTTCGACGCGCTCTTCGTCTGCGTCCAGGCGAAAGATGCGCGCCGTATTTGCACCGCGCACGCTCCAAAAGAGCGTCACCGTGTCACCGGGGCGCGCGGTCTCGCTATCGGTGGTGAAGTATTCTACAGAAAGCCCTGCCCGCGTGGGCACGCGCGTAGCGGTCAACGTGGCTGGCGCAGGGGAAAGCGTCGGGGCAAGCGGACTTGTCGGCGAAGGGCCGGGTGTGGCCGTGAGCGGCAGCGCGGTCGGGAGCGACGTGGCGGTCACCCAACTGAAGCCCGCCGCGTGCGTCTGCGTGAGCGTGGGAAGCGCGGTCGGGGTGGCCGTCGGCACAACGGTGACAATCGCCGGTTGCGCGTTGCCGCCGCATCCCGCAAAAATCAGCAACACGCCGACCCACCAACTCCCCCATTGCCAGGCTTTCCACACCTTAGCCCGCGTCGTCATCGTTCCTCCCCGCACACCCTATTGCCCGTGTTGCCCGTGCGTTGCTTGCCAACTCGACACAAGCCACCCGCACTCACCACGCCGCCATGCCCATTCGCGGCAATTCCTTTGTGGCCGGTGCGTTGATCGGTAGGGCAAAGGTAAACACCGAGCCACCCCCGGGATCGCTGCGTACCCAGATACGCCCACCGTGTGCTTCCACTGTCAGCTTGCAAAAGGTCAACCCCAGCCCCACCCCATGCGGCATATTGGGGCGTTCCACGCGGGCGAATTTGTCGAAGATGTGTTCCAGTGCTTCTTGTGGAATACCCGGGCCGGTGTCCTTGATGCGCACAAAAACTTCCGTGCCGCTGGAAGCCGTGCTGACCGTCACCACGCCATAATCGGGCGTGTATTTGATGGCGTTGTCCAACAAGTTGATAATCACCCGCTCGACCATGTTGGCATCCAAGTACAGCGCGGGCAAATCGTCGGCCAGCGCCAGGCGCAATTGAATATGCTTTTCGTCGGCTGACGGCTGGACTTGTTGCAGCGCACTGTCTACCAGTTCCTCGACGGCGGTCGTCGTGCGCGAAAGTAGGCGGCTGCCTTCTTCCAAGCGTTGCACATCGAGCAGCGCATCCACCATCCGACGCACTTGCTGTTCGCTACGCACGGCCACTTCCAGCAAATCCGCCACGCGATCATTCGGATGGTCGGCCAACAGTCTTTGCAGCGCCATCACGCTGGTATAGATATTGCCGAGCGGCCCGCGCATGTCGTGGTACACCATCGCGCTGAGGTCTTGGCGCAATTGCTCCAAGGCCAGCTCCGAACTGAGATCGTGTTCGATCCACTGGATGTAGTCCTCGCCCATCCCGTTGCGAATGCGCCGCGCATAGACGCGCACCGGCTGCTTTTCACCGCCTTTTGTCCACACCGCCGAATGGAAGCGCACTTCCTGGCCGCGTATCAAGTGATCGTAACGGTCGCCACCCAAAGGCTTGGTCGTGCCCATGCGGTGCACGGTGGAGATATTCTGCCCCACCAGCTCCGCCGCAGCATACCCCAAAAACTCGCACGCGCTGCGGTTGACGGCTTGGATCGTGCCGTTGAGGTTGGTCAAAATGACCGGCACGATCACGTCGTCGAAAAGGTTGCTATAGCGCGAATTGGCGCGCCGGGCTTCCTCCAAACGCATCGTACTCGCCAACGCCGCTGCGCCCATTTCGCTGATCGTGTTGATCAAATGGATGGCGTCCGCCGAAAAATAGCTGCGCGCGGGGTGCGCCAGCGTCATCACACCAACCACGTCGCCGGAATGGATCAACGGCACGCAAAGCGCCGAACCTTCGCGGGGCGAAAGTGACTCGTCCGGCAAAGCCATCCACAACGGATTGGCCGTGATGTCGTTGACGATCACTGTGCGGTAATTGTGCAACACAAAACCCGCCAGCCCCTCGGCCAACACACGTTCTAGCACCGGACGCGCGTCCACGTCCTGGCCCGCGCCAAGCGCATAGGCCGCCAGCAAGTGTTTTTCCTGCAACGCCACAATGCTGGCGTGAGGCGTGCTCAGCGCTTCTGCCGTCGCGTTCAAAACGCGCCGCAGCACGTCTTCCGGCGTGAGGTCAGCGTTCAGCTCACGCGCCAAGCGCACCACAACAGCCAAGCGGAGCGCTTCGCTAAAGTGAGCTTGAAAGGGCTTTGTCATCGGCTATCCTCCCCATGATTGCCTTTATTCTAGCACAGCCCGCCTGTTGCGCCTGTTGTGTGACGCATGACGGCGGCTAGCTACCCCGCGTGCCCTTTTTGCGATGTAAAACGTGCTTGGGCGCGGGAGAAAGGCTTTCGCGCACGCCTTCGATCACACAGCGGCGCGCTTCGTCGTCGTGCTGAAAGTCCATCTCGTCGGCAGGTACGATCAACACAGGACAACTGTCCCAACCTTCGATCCACTCGTCGTAAAGCGCGTTGAGCGCCTGCAAATATTCCGACGAAATGTCGCGCTCGAAGTCTCTGCCACGTAGCGCGATGCGTGCCAGCAGCGTTTTTACGCTGCCCCGGAGGTACACCAACAAGTCCGGCGGAGGCAAAAACGCGCGCACCCCCTGGTAAAGGTCGCGGTAAACGCCGTAGTCGCGGGTGCTCATGCGTCCCTGCTGATAGAGATTGCGCGCGAAAATCTCGGCGTCCTCATACACGCTGCGGTCTTGCACCACCGACCCCGGGTGATCTACCAATTGGCGGTGGTGTTGCAAACGTCGGGAAAGAAAAAACACTTGCGAATGAAAACTCCAACGTTCCATATCTCCGTAAAAATCGGCCAAGTACGGATTTTCGTCCACCGCCTCATAAAACGGCTGCCAGCCAAAGGCTTCCGCCAGGATGCCGGTCAATGTCGATTTGCCAACGCCGATGTTGCCCGCAATGGCGACAAACTGCTTGTGCGGATCGTTGGGCCGGATCATGATGCGATATTCCCCTGCTTTTGTGTCGTCGGCCACCGACGCATGGTGTTGGTGCGCATCTTGCTTACATACGCGGCCTCCAAGTCCACACCGACATAGTTCGCCAACTTCAGCACATACGCCAACACGTCGGCCAGCTCCTCACGGACGGTGGGCAACGTGTCTTCGGGACGGCCTTGCGTTTCAGCGCGCCAACGCTGCGCCAACGCTCGCGCCAATTCCCCCACTTCCTCTTGCAACAGCAACATATTGAAGTAGGGATCGGTGGAAAAGCCGCGCTCCCGGTCAAAGTGACGGTGAAACGCTTGGAAATCCCCCAGCCGCCGCGCCTCCTCATCCGCCAGCACATCCTGAGCGTTGCTCGATGTGTGCGCGTCAACGGCCAGCGTGTCCATCCCGGGCAGCGGACGGGTGCACGGCCCCATGCCCAGCGCCCCGCGTATGCGGTCGAAAACGGCTTCGCGGTCGTCGGTGCTTTGCACAAAGTCAATCGCGTTGGTGTCTATCACCAGCACGGGCGCCGCTTCGTAGGCAGCAAAAAATTTGTCATACGCCTGGCGCAAACTTTCGATGTAGGCCGCCTCCATGTTGCGCTCATACGGACGGTCGCGCGTGGTGATGCGGTGCAGCAGTGTTTCGGTGCTGGCCTTGAGGTAGACGACCAAATCCGGCACGCGCACGTTTTCCGCCAGCGCCTCTTGCACGCGGTAATACGTGCTCAGCTCGTCACCGGCCAAGTTCACTTCGGCAAAGAGCCGATCTTTGTCGAACATATAATCGCTGATGATCGGCGGTGGCAAGGTTGCTAATTGGCGCTGTTGATGATAGCGGCTGAGCAGGAAAAAGATTTGCGTTTGGAAGGCATAGCGCGTGCGGTCGGTGTAAAAGTCCGAAAGAAACGGGTTTTCCTCGAAGACTTCTAACACCAAGCGCGCGCCCGTTTCCTGCTGAAACATGCGCGCGAGCGTGGTCTTCCCCACCCCAATCACGCCTTCGATGGCAATATACGCTTGGATGCTGCCTTTTCCGTCCATACTGCGCGCGCTTCTCGCCCCGCTGGACATTCGGCGCGCTGCCTCCTTTCCTTCGATACGCGGCCTGACGGCCTGTCTCAGCACGTCCCAATATTAACGGAAATTGCCGCTTCCCACATCCACCGTGATCGCGTGCTTTTACACGGACTTTACAACGCGGTCACGTTTCCGCAACACCCGCACGGGCACACTACCATTGAGTGACAAACACCACAACGAAGGGAGAAGACGATGAGGAAAGTCACGCAATTTCTGTGGCTGGCATGGGCAGCGGTGAGTGTGGCAGCGCTGGGACAAACCCATGCCGCAGCCGCCCAAACGCAAACCACGCCTTACTATTTCGTCGCTATCCACTGCGAACCGACCGCCGAAGACGAGATCGCACACAATTTCGTCGTGCTACGCCAGATGGTGGCCTATGCAGAC
>CAZZNC010000155.1:0-6329 GCA_964655405.1 uncultured Anaerolineaceae bacterium
CGCTGCCAGGTACATTGCCAGCCCGTGTTTTTTGGCAAAGCGGGCTAAGTGCGGGAAGAGCTGCAATTCCATGACTTTCGAGATCACTTTGGTATCCGTGGAAAGGGTGTAGATGTTCTTTTCCACGTCGGCAAAGCCTTTGATCGTCCACTCGTCGCCTGCGGTTGTGACCGCGTCACGGAACGTCTGTGCGACGCTTTGCAGCGTGTGCAAGAAGTCGTTTTTGTGCACGACAGCTTTTATTGCCCCTCCAGCGTGCAGTTGCGCAGCCCGCAAATTTCCAACAGCGCGTTGGCGTCGTCCATCGCGCCCAGCGCCGCGTAACCGTTGATCGCTTGCTGATACAGCTCAACCGCGCGCACCGGATCGGTGGTCAAATTGGCTTGGCGCGCAAACGCCAACGCCAAATCCGCCGGATCGTTGCTTTCCTCAGCGCGCGAGGCGGCGCAAATGTAGTTGCGCAAAGCGTCGTCCGGCTTCCCCAAAATGTCGTAAAGTTCCCCCATGCGCAGATACGTCACCGGCGAGGCGGCCAACGGGTCGCTGACGGCGCTGGCGTCCACCGAAGGACGGCGCGCGCTGCATTGCACGTCCGGCAACGCTTGGAGCATACTCAGCGCCTCAAAGGCCATGCCCTGGCCTCGATAGAGGCTGGCGAGTGCGAAGGCTTTGGCCGCCGGTGAAAGGGTCAGCCCCATGATGGTATTGGCCTGGGCCGTGACCGTCTCCAACGCGGCGTCGCTCAGTGTGACCAGCGCATAGCCGCTCGGGTCTACGTCCGACGGGGCGTTGGCGAGTTCCGGCGGATAGACCGTGATGCTGGTGGCCGGATTGGCCGTCATGCTCCATGTGGGATCGTCCACGTAGAAAAAGGCCGGTTCCGGCGCATAAGGATCGCAGCGCGGGACTTCGCTGCCGTGTTGTTCGATAGGCGTAAGGTCGGTGCAAAGGATGGTGAGTGTGGTGCGTCCGGCCACATCGATGAAGTCACTGGCACGCGCTGCTGTTCCCGCTTGTACCGGCGCAAAGGCGTTCACGTCCCAATCCATACGGTTGATGCGTGCGTCGCTTTCGTCGGTGAGCATCAGCACCAGGTGGACGGGTTCGTCGGGATTGCCGCGCGGGTCGAAGTCCTGGGCGGCAACATGAGGACGGGCGGCCAGTCCCAAGAGCAGGGCCGCAATCAACAAGCTGAGAATGTTCCGTGTGCGCATAGGTCTTCGCTCCGTATGACAGTGTGCAACCAATGGCCGCGCTGCGTGTTGCGCGGCTCGCTTTAGTGACGGGAAGGTATGCCCAATACGTCCAGGGCGCTAACGGTCAGGCCGTAATTATTTTCGCACGTTTCGCCCGACGAAAGACGGCGGATTGCTTCGTCGCGCCATGTTTCTTGGCGGCTGTTGGTGGGCCGCCCGTTGCGCACAAAGCGCCATTCTTCTTGAGCTGCTTGAACAGTGGCCGGATCGTCACACAGGGCATCATAGGTCAGCGCCAGATAATAATGCAAATTGAGTTCCGTGCCGAGCACATACGGGCGGCGGTCGTCGTGAGGCCCGCACATCAAATCGAACTGGTTCAGCGGGACGGCTTGCTCGTTGGTGCTTTGCGCTTGTAGCGCGGTGAAGAGGTCTTCGGCGTCGCGCAAATTGGCGCGAGCTTGTTCCGGCGCGTCCGCGTGCAGATAGGCGCGTCCGCGTGCCAGGCGCAGCAGATATTCCATCTCGTCGGCTTTGGCGGGCGTGTCCACGCTGGGCAGGAAGGTGGCGTCGCCTTGTTCCATCAAGTCCCGCGCGCGGTCGAGCAAGTTCAACCCGTCTTCCAGCAACTGCAAAGCGCGGTCGGTGTCGCCCCGATCAATGTAAAGCTGCGCCAGATGATAGCGCGCCAACAGCAAGCGCGAGTCCGCTTCTAGCACGCGCTCAAAAACCGACTGTGCGCGTTCTGGTGCGCCCAGGGCCTGGTAAAGGCAGCCGACTTCCAACAGCGATCCGGCGTGCGGGTCTGGGTCCAACCGCGCGGCGGACTCCAAATACAATTCGGCTTCGGCGGCGTTGCCTTCCTCGATGGCTTGTTGGCCGAAAATGTTGTAAACGGTGGCGGCGGCGGGCGGTGCCAAGAAGTAGAATATCACCACCACCGCCAAGAAGAGCGACGCCAGCAAAAAGGTCAGTTGGCCGTGCCAAGAAACCGTCGCGCCCTTCAAGATCAAATCGTTGAGCAACTCACGTCCGGCGATGATGCTGCCCAGACCCAAGCCCACTTGCGCCACCACCGACGCGCCGGAAAGCAAGTCCGGCCCGTTGATCGCCAGCCGTTGGGCCAGCAACGTGATCAGCACGATGGAGGCCAGCGCAGGAACCAGCGCCAGCACAAACCAAATCGTGTTGAGGCGGCGGGCGCGTTTGGCGCGCGGATAGTTCAGATACCACCACCAACGTTGCGGGCTGGGCGGGGTGGGTTGGGCGTCGCGCAGCTCGGCGGTGTCCAGGTCGGCCACTTCCAGCGCCAGTTGGCCCAGCCGCTGCAAGCGCGATTCGTTGTTCATCACGAAGGCGAGCGTTTGTTTGCGCGAACTATACGACGCCCCTTCGGGATTTTCGATGGTGTCTTGCACATGGTCACGTGCCCAGAGCACTTCCAACAACAATTGGCGGATGTGGTCGCGGAACGCGATCTCCGGCCCTGCGAGTGTGACGGGTCCGGCGTGTGTGACACAGACGAGCTTCTTTTTTACGTTGCGCAACGTGGAGCTGAAATCGCTGGAAACTTCGCTCAGCACACCCCCCACCGCGCGCAAAAGCGCCCAGGGCAGCGCAAAGAGGAAGTGGAAGAGCAAACGCGGCCAGGCGTAAGATGTGGGGTCTACGACGATGGGCATGGTTTGAGGTTTGGGCAGCGCGTCTTCCAACTGTTGTAGCGCGATCTGATAGGCGACCTGCGCTTCATGCAGCTCGACAGTTTGGAGGGTATGTGGGGGGGTATTCGTGGCAGCGGACATAAACTTGCGCCTCCTAGACCTGCACGCCGTTGGGCCTGTTTGTAGTGTAGCACAATGTGGCGCGGGGTGCGGCATTCGGTGGGGGAGCGTATCTTTAACGCTTGAAATGTGCGGCGCGGTTTTCCATCGTTTGCCCAAGATGTATCCTGAGACTGCGATTTGTTGCTGAAGCACGGTTTGTTCGGTAGCCTAGAGTCCGGCCATGTATGGTATGGCTTGTCACAAATCAACGATTCGTTGGTGGAGAAGAAAGCGAGACTTAATTCCGCTCATGGACAAAGTGACGCAGCTCAAAACCTATCTAGCAGACCTCGTGCATTTGCAACATGCGGCAGCCGTGTTGGACTGGGACCAACAGGTCAACATGCCCCCGGGTGGGACAGCGGCCCGCGCCGAGCAGTTAGCTACACTCAGCCGATTGGTGCACGAAAAATTTACCTCGGACGAAACCGGACGCTTGATCGAAGAGGCCGAAGCCGAGGTCGCTTCGTTGGACTACGACCACGACAACGCGGCAATGGTGCGTGTGGTGCGCCATGATTACGACCTGGCAACCCGCGTCCCTACGGCTCTCATTGAAGAACTGACGCGCACCACGTCATTGGCCCACGAAACTTGGGCCAAAGCGCGTGAAGCCGCCGACTTTAGTCAGTTCGAGGGCACGTTGGCGCATATTGTGGAACTCAAGCAGCAGCAGGCCGAAGCGTTGGGCTATGAGGAACACCCCTACGACGCTTTGCTCGATCAATATGAGCCACAGACGAAAACCGCTGACGTGGAACGTCTCTTCGACGAACTGCGGGCGGAACTCGTGCCTTTCGTGGCGCAAATTTTCGAGCGTCTAGACGCTGTAGACGATGCCCCCATCCACCAGCGTTTTGAGGTGGACAAACAAGCAGAATTCGGCCTGCGCGTGCTCAAACGCATTGGCTACGATTTCCAGCGCGGACGGCAGGATCGCTCGGTGCACCCCTTCACGACCGAATTTTCCATTGGCGATGTGCGCATCACCACGCGCTACGAGGAAGACTGGTTGCCTTCGGCGCTCTTTGGCTCGGTTCACGAAGCAGGCCATGCCATGTACGAGCAGGGCTGCAATCCGGCCTATGAAGGCACGATCTTGGCAGGTGGCACGTCGTTGGGCGTGCACGAAAGCCAGTCCCGTTTGTGGGAAAACATCGTCGGACGCAGCCGCGCCTTTTGGAACGCTTTTTACGGGGATTTACAGACCACTTTCCCCGCGCAACTCCAGCAAGTGCCGATGGAAGCGTTTTATCGTGCCATCAACGCTGTTTCGCGCTCTCTAATCCGCGTGGAAGCCGACGAGGTGACCTACAATCTGCACGTCATGCTGCGCTTTGAGCTGGAAAATGCGCTTCTGGAAGGTAAATTGTCCGTACATGACGTGCGCGATGCTTGGAACGACAAAATGCGCGATTATCTGGGCGTCACGCCGCCGGACGACGGCAAACATGGTGTGCTCCAGGACGTGCATTGGGCGTCCGGCCTAATCGGGTATTTCCCCACCTACTCGTTGGGCAACTTCCTTTCGGTGCAGTTTTGGGAGCAGGCGGTGCATGACGTGCCTAGCATCCCCGAAGATATTCAACGCGGGGAGTTTGGGTCGTTGTTGGGCTGGCTGCGGGAAAATATCCATCAGTACGGGCGCAAATACTGGCCTGCTGAACTAACTCAGCGGGTCACGGGTGGCCCCATTCAAGTTGCACCTTTCGTGCGCTATCTGAAGGCGAAATACACGGACATCTACGGTTTGTAGCTTCCGCCCGTTTTTGTGTTCACAGAAAACAACATCCCCGCACGCCGAATCCGTGCGGGGATGTGTGTCTTTGCAGAATGTCGTGCCGCGCAAGGCGCAATGCGGGGTTAGAACCACCGAAAGACGTTTTTCCACCAGGGGCCATGTTTGTCGGCCAGGTTTTGCGAGGTGACATTGCCGTCTTTGTCCACGGTGATAATCATGCCTTTGTGCCGTTTGATGGCTTGTTGGATGCTCAATTTGCTGCCACGTGGCAACAGCAAGGCCCGCGACTTGTCTTCCGATGTGCGCACCATTGCCAATTTCCACTCGTCACTGTACATCTTCACGAGGTTCAAGAGCATGATATTGGATGCGGCCAATGCAGCTGGCTCGGGTTCGATCTCGTTCGGCAGGGGCTGGATGTCATGTTCTTCGGGCGGTGCTTCAGGTTCTGGCAGGGGGGAATCCGGATACAGTTCTGCTTCGGGCACGTAATAGACCCCGCCCTCGTCGTCGAATGGCTCGGGCGGAAAAGCTGACATCCCGCCCCCTTGACCTGCGCCCAAATGCGTGGTGAAAGCGGTGGAGGCAGTCGGTATATCATGGGTGGCGTGACGCCAGCGGTAATCCGGACGCGGTGGAGCCAGGCGCATACCGCCCGATGAGTCGGGCAGTCCGTTGAAAGGAACGTTCTGTCTCACCATATTTTCCCCCTCGTTTCCAAGTATGGTTGAGATGACAATGACACAATCCGCCGGCAGTGCATACGCAGATGTGACAAGAGCCTCGCCTTACCTGCAAACTTAATTCTAACATAAAATTAACTCTGTGTGAATAATGCTGAAACGGAGGCCAATGGATACGGTGTGGGGCTTTGCCCTACGCTTGTCTGAAGCCCGATCTCGATGGGGCGCGCATCGGACAGGTTTTCATGCGCTTGTGAGTGTCGCGTTTGTCGCGTTCAGCGTATGGGGCGGAGCAACGTTTCTGAGCTGATTTTGTTCTCAAGTTGTTGGGTGATGGCTTTGAGTTCTAGATGAGGGTCGGCTTGCAAACCCAGTGCTGCGGCCAAGCCGTTAGCGTCTGTGCTAAGGCGTGTGGCAAGCTGAAGTTTCCAATCGTGGGGGCGTTTGCTGAGTTGGTAGGCGTGTATGTGGAGCGAGTTTCCCAGGTGCGCAGGCACAAAGTGCTCACATTGGAATTGTCTTTGCATATAAGCGAGGAAGTGATCTTGAATGACCAGGGTTAGATGTTTGTCGAGGGCCTCTAGAGTTTCGATTTTGTGGTGGAGTTGGACGAGGATTGTTTTAGCGGTCATTTTCCAATTGATGCCGAAGGGTTTGGAAGAGTCGGCGTCTTCGGAAGAAACGGCGATGCCTTGCGCACGCAAGAAGCGTTGTCGTTCCGGCCATACGGTGCCAGTGGTATCTAGCGCTTGAAGCTCGATGCCGACAAAATCTACAACGGTGTCGTTATGCACAGATGCCAAAAAATAGTCGACGCTCCCGCCTGGCAGTGTGATCTCGGGCACGACGTGTAACTCGTTTCCGGGTTCGTGCAAAGCGAGCAGGT
>CAZZNC010000156.1:0-6309 GCA_964655405.1 uncultured Anaerolineaceae bacterium
CCGCCCGCCCCGCGCTCCGCGCGGCGCAAAGCGGCTTCCGCCGCTTTGGTGCGCCATTCGGCGCACGGCGGCGCGCCCCCGACGACGAACGTTTCTCACCGATGATCGCTCGCCGAGCACCCGAGCGCCCCTTGAGGGGTGTGGGACAGCGCCCCATCACACAAACTCCACGAACACGCGGTTGCCGAGCAGTCTACCGCGCGGCGTGAGCCGCAAGTGTCCGTCGGGGAGCTGCTGGAGCAGTTCCCACGCCAGCAGCCGCCGGAACTGCGCGCCGAAAAGCCCCCACACGTCGCGCCCGAAACGTGCGGCAAAGGCTTCCGGCGCGATCCCTTCTTCGGTCAGTCGCAAACCCAGGATCACAGTTTCGGCGTAAACGTCCGTCTCGCTCAGTGGCGTGAGTTCCTCAGCAGCGGGCGCATAGGGGAACGCAGCTTCCGCCTCCCCCGCCGCGACCGCTTCCACCCGTGCGCTGTAGTCCGCCGGACGGCGCAGATTGGCATAGCGCACGCCCGCCACATTGCCATGCGCGCCCGCTCCCAAGCCCAGATAGGGCCGGTTGCGCCACACGTGCAGATTGTGACGGCAAGCGTGTCCGGCGTGCGCCCAGTTGCTGATCTCGTAGTGGCGATAGCCCGCGCGCGCCAAGAGCCGCTCGGCCAGCTCGTACATATCGGCGGCCAAGTCCGGATCGGGCGGCGGCACTTTGCCGCGCGCGATCTGTTTGTGCAGCAAAGTCGCCGGCTCCACGCTGAGGCTATACAGCGAAAGGTGATCCGGCTCCAGAGACAGCGCCGCGTCCAGACTGGCGCGCCAACCGGCCAGCGTTTGACGCGGGATGCCGTAGATCAAATCCAAATTGAGCGAGCGAATACCTGCCGCACGCGCACTCTGCACAGCGGCTTGCACGTCCGCGAGCGTGTGTGCGCGGCGGAACAGGCGCAGTTCGTCCGCACGGGTGGATTGCATACCCAAGCTCAGCCGGTTGACCCCCAACGCCCGCCACGCACGGAAAACGTCCGGCAACAGGTGTTCGGGGTTGGCCTCCAACGTGATCTCCACGTCGGGAGTGAGCGCGAAAACGTCCGCGCACGCCCTCAACAGCGCGCCCAACTCGTCCGGCGTGAGAAAGCTGGGCGTGCCGCCGCCGAAGTAGACGGACGAAACCGGCACGCGCGGCAACGCATCCGCAGCCAAGCGCATTTCCCCCTGCACAGCGCGCACATACGCGGGCACGCGGGCGCGCTGCCCCACATAGGTATTGAACGCACAATACGAACAGCGCGCGTCACAAAAAGGAACGTGCACATACAGCGCCCGCTCAGCGGGTACGGCTCCGACGGGCATCACATCGTGCCAATCCACCTTGTTCACCGCCTTTGTTTCTTCCGCGTCTTGACCGCGCGCCAACTGCGCGCACCGCGCAAATATGCTAAACTCAGCTTGTCGCAGCAGTGGGAGGGCCAACGCATGGACGTTGATATTGTCGCCACCTTACACGAAGTGTTTCCGGACCTGGACGATACGGTCATCACAGAAGTTGCCGACCTGATCCGCGTGAAGACATGCCCGCCGGACACGCTCGTTTGCAAAGAAGGCGCCTACGAAAACGAATTCTACTTGATCGTAGACGGAGAAGTCGCCATCACCAAACG
This sequence comes from uncultured Anaerolineaceae bacterium, assembly GCA_964655405.1. GTDB lineage: Bacteria > Chloroflexota > Anaerolineae > Aggregatilineales > Aggregatilineaceae > JALSSH01. Next base: position 1,656 of record CAZZNC010000156.1, read on the forward strand.
GCTCACCGACGATCAAGAGCGCGTGCTACGTTACAGCACGGTGGGGGACTTCTTCGGCGAAATGGGCTTGATCCAAAACGCGCCCCGTTCGGCGAACGTGCGCACGACCAAAGAAACAACCTTGCTGGAATTCGACCGCGAGGTCTTTGAGCAACTGATGGCGCTCAGCCCCGTTTTGGCGTGGAAGTTGGTACGCACCACGTTCGACCGACTGCGGGCCAACGACCAAACCGCGCTTGCCGATTTGCGCAAAGCGTATGAAAACTTGACGCGGCTGGACAAGGCCAAGTTGGACTTCATCCAGATTGCCGCGCACGAGTTGCGCACGCCGCTCACCGTAATTCAAGGATACGCCGACGTGTTGCGTCACAATGACGCCATGAAAAACGATCCGGCCATGACCGAAGTCATCGAAGGCATTATGCGCGGCACGGCACGGCTACACGAGATCGTCAACGGCATGTTGGATATTTCGCGCATCGACACCGAAACGCTGCAAGTTTCGCGCGTGCCGGTGCTGCTTTCCAGCATCTTCGCCGACCTCAAAACCGAATTTTGGGCCGACATCCAAGCCCGCAACCTCAACTTTGAAATCAAACAGATCGGTGACGTGCCATATATCGAGGCCGACCCGACTTTGATGCACAAAATCTTCTATCAACTGGTTTCCAACGCCATCAAATATACACCGGACGGCGGCACGATCACTGTCACGTATTGGCAAACCAACGTCGAGGACATGGGAGCAGCGGTGGCGGTGGAAGTGCGGGATACAGGCATCGGCATTGACCCGCAGCATCACGAGCTGATCTTCGAAAAATTTTACCAAATCGGCGAAGTGGCGCTGCATTCTTCCGGCAAAACGTCCTTCAAGGGCGGCGGGCCAGGCTTGGGCTTGGCGCTGGTCAAAGGCGCGGTGGAAGCACATGGCGGCATGGTCTGGGTGGAAAGCGAAGGCTGCAACGAGGGGAAATGCCCGGGCAGCGCCTTCAAAGTGCTTTTGCCCATGCGCGCAAAGAAAACCGGTCAGCAAACCTAATTCCACACCCCCAAAGGCACGTGCTCCAAAAATGACACGCGCCCACAACTTCTAGCAGCGGCTCAACGGCTGTGGAAGTTGCGGGCGCTGCGTTTTCAGTCATACTTTGATGCGCAGAATATCGCAAGCAAGAAATTTAGAGCTAAGGATGTATGACATGCAACGTTACCAACCAAGCAATCGTATCCCTACGGTTGGCGTCGTGCTCATTATCCCTACCGTTATCATCGGCTCGGCGCTCTTAGGATGGCTTTTCTACGTTGTGGGGAACTTCTTCTATATTCCCCTGGCGTCCCCTGCCATGTTAGGGTTCCTCTGCGGAGGTTTGCTCACCATCCCCGTTTATGTGGGGAAAATCCGCAACCCGCTTGTGATGGGCATTATCGGCATAGTGTTCGCCTGCCTCGCCTACGGAAGCTATTTCTATTTCGACTACACGCTCAGCTTCCGCCGCGACCTGCGCGACATCGTCGAAGAGGAATTCGGATACAAGATCACCGACCAACAAGCCCACCTTTACGAAAATATGTTTTTGCTAGACGACGTGGGCACAACGGGTTTTGTCGGCTACCTCAAATCGGTGGCTAAGATGGGCGTCTCTTTTACTTTTTCACAGTCCCATGATGAGGGAAAGCAAATCGCCAACCTGCATGGGAAGAGTGTATACGTCTATTGGCTGGTCGAGATGTTGTGTGCAGCTTTTACGGCATTCATCGCCGGCCACAGCAATATAGAGAAGCCGTTTTCTGAAGAAGCAAACCAGTGGTTCGGCAGTGCCAAAAAAGTCGGCGTCATCCCGCCCCAAGCGGTGGGCCACCTTATCCGCGCACTCCAAGAAGGCAACTACGACAAAGCAGGCAGCTATGTCTTTCCGCCGTTTGTCACACGAAAACCGCAATTTGCGCTTTTCGTGCGCCGCACCCAATCACTGGCAGACCCTGCGTTCCTTTTCATCCGCGACTACACCATCCCCAAACACTCCCAAGTATTGTTCGACGGGGTGATTTCATCGTCTGATTTCTCAACGTTGGAAATGAATATGCGCGAAGTCAAGTAACGCAGGCTAGAGCGCACCTTCCGCTTCCAAGATGCGGCGCAAATGGTCACGACGCGCCGCGCCGGAAAGTGTTTCCAGCCGCCGCACGCCCAGCGGATCGATCTCCTCACGCAACAAACGCAACTCTTCAGCGCTGGGCGGCGGCGTTTCCCCCACGTTCGGCGCTATCTCCAGTTCGAAGCCGGTCTTGGCCTGGATGCGAGGGATTGGCACGCCCGCGTGGTACGAAATCAGGCGCATCCGCCCGTTGGCCCAGTCGAATTGTCCCAAGTTGCTGACCAAATAGCGCGGCCCGTGCCCTTCTGTGCGCGTGGGATCGTGTCCCAAGCCGCTGACCCAGCTCACGCGCTCCACGAAGGTCACGCGCGAATGGCGAGGCACGTACATATACATTTGCGACGAGTGCACCGAAACGTCGGGAATACCCCCCGCCCCGGGCAGCCGCAAGCGCGGTTTGCGATAGTCCTTGCCGATTGCCAGGTTGTTGAAGTTGCCGCGGGGGTCCACTTGCCCCGGACGGAAAAACTCTTTGGGCGCGAAGGCGCGCATCGCGTCGGCCACCAGCACGACAAAGCTGGCGTTGGTGAGCGCCTTGCCCACCCAGAGCGCTTCGGCGCGCGCCACGCCCAACGCAGCCCAGCCTTGCACCACGCCTTGCCCCACAGCGGACGCAAAAAAAGCGTGTGGCGCGTGCGTGCGTTGCGCCAGGATGTAACCGGCGGCCACAAGCGGCGTCGCCAGCCCGTGCGCGAGCATATCACCGTCTTGCACCTGTCGCGCGATGCAGACGGCGATCAATTCGTCAATGGTGTACGGCAAAGTAGGCACAGGGTCAATCCCGCCGGTTGTTGCCGAAAACCAACATGGCGTAATACAGCAGCGTGAGCAGCGACGTGGCGACGGCGGCCACATAGGTAAACGCGGCAGCGGTCAACACAGCGCGTGCCCCTCGACGATCCTCGTCGGTGGCAATCAACCCCGCTTGCTCCAACATCTTCAGCCCGCGACGGCTGGCGTCCAGCTCCACCGGCAGCGTCACAACGGTGAAAAGCGTCGTGCCCGCGAAGAGGATCAAACCGACAACGGCCAGTCCCGTAAAGTTCAGCACCAGCCCCGCGATGATCAAGCCGAAGCCAACGCGCGGCCCCAGTGTGGCGGCGGGAATCAACGTTTGGCGAATGGCGATCATGGGGCTGTGGCGCTGGTGCTGTTGCACATGGCCGAACTCGTGCGCGGCAATAGCCATAGCCGCCACCGAAGGCATACGCGCCACCCCCTGCGAAAGCCGCACCACGCCGCCGCGAGGGTCGTAATGGTCGGAAAGCTCGCCGCCGACCATCTCCAACCGTACCGGCTGCACCAGGCCCTGTTGCATCAGCGCTTGGGCGGTTTGTTCGCCGGTGACGCCGCGACTGTTGCGCACAGCCTCCCATTTGTTGTAGGCGCTGCGCACCCACCATTGCGCCAGGCCGGTGAGCACCAGCGTCGGCAGAAAAACCATCAGCAGATAGTTCGAATCAAAGAACATCGTCGCTCCTCCGTCCGCGCCGCGCTTTTGTGCCGCGTCGGGCGGTCATTTGTCGTGTGCATCCCAAAGCCAGGGATAGTTTACGCCCGCGCGGTTAGAAGCGCATAAGACACGGCTTAAAAACGCGCTAGAGACGCTCCGTTATGGCGATGGCGCTGCCGTCGCTTCCGGCGTGGGCTGCGGCTCATACGTGCCCTTGAGCACTTGGATCGCCGCCAAAATTTGATTGTCCAGCCGCTCATCCTCGTAAGTTTGCTCGGGATCGTAAGGCACGATGATGTCCGGTTGGATGCCCACCTCGCTCACCGAGCGCCCGTTGGGCGTGTACCAGCGCGAAATGGTGATGCGAATGCCGCCGCCGTTGGAAAGTGTGCGCCAGGTCTGCACCGACCCTTTGCCAAAAGTTGGCATTCCTACGATGGTCGCGCGCTCGTGATCTTGGAAAGCGCCCGCGATCAGCTCCGAAGCGCTGGCGCTGCCCTCGTCCACCAACACCACCATCGGCACATCGGGGGTCGAGGGGCTGCCCAATGCCTCATGGACAATCTCGTCGTCGGGGCTGCGTTCGATGAGGATCGCGCCCTCGGGGATAAATTCGCTGGCGACTTGGATCGCGGTGCTCAGATAACCGCCCGGGTCGCCGCGCACATCCAGAATCAGCCCATCAAGGCTGTTGGCGTTCAGCGTTTGCAGCGCTTCACGCAATTGAGCGTCCGTGTCGAACTCGAATTGCGCCAGGCGCACATAACCGACGCCGGACTCAAGCAGCTCTCCGCGCACCGAAGGCACGGCAATGCGTGCGCGCACCACCTCGAATTTGAGGATCTCGTCCACGCCCGGGCGCAAAATGCCCAACCGTACCGGTGTGTCGGCTGGCCCACGCACCAACGCAATGATCTCGTCCTGCGTCATGTGGGTAACGTCTTGCCCTTCCACCCGCACAATCTGGTCGCCAGGGCGCAAACCGGCTTTTTCTGCCGGCGATCCCTCAAAGAGGGAAACCAACTCCAGCCCGCCGGTTTCTTCGTTT
>CAZZNC010000157.1:0-6287 GCA_964655405.1 uncultured Anaerolineaceae bacterium
CGCCGCTTTGCGCCGCGCGGAGCGCGGGGCGGGCGGCGCGCCCCATGCGCACGGTAACGGCTCAAGCTCCCCCAGCGACGCACGTAGATGCGTCAGCGCCGCGAGGTGCGCGTCAGCGCGGCTCGCGGAGGGTGCAGGGACGGCTCCCGTCCCTGCTGGGGGCGCAGGGGGCAACGCCCCCGCCCAACCAGCCCCTATGCGCCTACGTCCCAACACGCCGCGATCACTTCCGCATCCAAGTCCAGGTTCTTGATCAGCGTGGAAAAATCACGCCGGTTCGCCTTCCGGCAAACACTGGCCGGGTCGCCTTGATACTCGATGCTGAAAACGGCCTTGTCCGCTTCGATGAACGGCATCACATCGTCGCAGTCGCGGTATTGGATGCACTCTTCGTTGACCTGGAAGTCGAAGACCTCGACCAAATCCTCAATCTGCCCCAAGTCATTCTTCAGCGCCACACTCAGCCCGCGTGCGTGGGCTTCTTCGGCCAACCACAGATTGAACGCCAACTGATCGGCATACGTCAGCGGAAAACCGCTTTCGGCGTCGTAGCCCTCCACGTTGTCCGGATCCACGCCATCGCAGCCTATTTCAACAGCCAAGTCCAAGCGCGCCTCCATGATCGGCCCCAGCACGTCCAACTGCCGAATATCGAGCCACCACTCGCCTTCCCACCCTTCATACGCCTTGCCGATCACTTCCGGCGGGAAGGCGTCCACGTCTGGACGCCAGTCCTCGAAACTGCCCGCGCTGAAGTAGCAGATCACCACGCGCCCGTCCGCGTGCAGCGCGTCGATCACTTCCGGCGATGCGTCGAAAAGGTCAATGTCGTACATCGCCACATCAAAGGACGTGTCAATGTCCTCATTGTGGCTGAGCTGGATTTGCCACGTCGTCCCGGGCGCCGGTTGCCACACTTCCGGCGGCGCGTCGTCCTGTGCCGCCGCCGACCACACCCCGAGCGCCAACGCGATCAGCACCACGAACACGCCCATTTTGCGCATCGCTCATTCCCCCTCGTAAGCGTCCGGCGGCCAAACCACGCGCAGCCCGACGATCGGATACCCCTGCCCCAACTCGCGCGCCTCGCGGTAAGCCACGTGCACACGCGGGGCCGAATCGTTCCACGAGCCACCGCGCACCGTGCGCCCGCTGCCGCTCGACGGGCCGGCAGGGTCAAGCGCGCCCGCCTCGGCGTCCGCGTAGAGCGCGGCGGCGAACCAATCCGCCGTCCATTCCCAAACGCTGCCCGCCATGTCCGCTGCACCGACCCAAGAGCGTCCGGCGACGCGCTCCACACCGCCAACGGGCAACAGCCCGCCGCAACCGCGATAGTTTGCCAGCTCGCAGCTCGGCTCGTCCGTGCCCCAGGGATAGGGCCAACTTTCCGGCCCACGCGCCGCATATTCCCATTGCGCTTCGGTCGGCAACGTGCCACCGACCCAGTCCGCGAACGCTTGCGCCTGTTCCCAGGTGAGGCCGACCACCGGCGCGCTCGCCAGCACCGGATCGTCGTAGTAGATGTGGTCGGCAGGCGGGCTGCACGCGCCTTCCGCCACGCAGCGCGCATATTGCGCGTTGGTGACCTCGGTGGCGCTCACCCAAAAGCTGCTCACACACAGCTCCTTGCCGTCCGCGTCGGGCGGCTCGCCCAGAGCCAGCGCCCCCGCGTAAAAACAGCCGCTCGGCACGTACACCGCCGCCATGCCCGCAATCTCTCGCCGCACCGGTGACCAGTCCGCGTTGGGCGAACCGGCGGCCAACGGCGGCGCGTCTGCCGACGGAAGCTCGCCTAACGGCTCGCTTTCCTCCGGCGCAGGCGCACCCGCCGCCCCCTCATCCAAAGCCGGAGGGGGCACGTTCGCCGCGCCGTCAGCGGGAACGGGCGCGACTTGGCCGGCAACACCCAGCGGCGGGAAGACGTACACCCGCGCTTGATCCGCGTCCACCACATAAAGCCGCCCCTCGGCGTCGGTCGCCAAGCCCGCCGGTGAACGCAAGCCCAGCACGCCCGCTTCCAGATCGTCCGGCTGATTGAACGCGATCACCGGCTCGCCGTCCAGGTTATAGGCCACCACACGCTGCCGGTCGTCCATATCGCTCACGAAAATCAGCGATCCATCGGGGCTGACCGCCAGATAGGGACGGTTGAAGGATTCGCGGTTGTCGAACCACATATTAACTTCGAAGGTGCGCAGCGGCGCGCCTGTCAAGTCAAAAGCGGTGATGCGCTGATTCCACGCTTCGGCCACATACAGCTCGCCGGAAACGGGATTGAAGGCCAGCCCGACCGGCTCGTCCACGTGGCCGAAGCCCGCGCCTTCCGAGCCAATGTCGCGCAACCAGATGCCCTCCGGCGTGTAAACGCGGATGCGCTTGCCGCCCGTGTCGGCTACGTACAAGTTGCCGTCCGGCCCGAGTTTGATGTCACGCGGCCCCCACATGGCCTCGGCGGAAAAATCCGTGTCGGGCACACCTTCCTGCCCCCAAGCGCGCACAAAGTCACCCGTTTTGGTAAAGATGACAACGCGATTGTTCCATGTATCCGCCACGTAGACGAACTCGTCGTCCACGTCCACGCCCCAAGGTTGGCGCAAGGCCGCGCCAGACGGAGCTACCGCCGGCTCGCCGATGGTGCGCAGCAAATTGCCGTCCGCGTCCAACACGGCGATGCGGTTGTGGTCGGTGTCTGCGATGTACAGCAGTCCGTCCGCGTCCACCGCGATCCCGCGCGGGCCTGCCAAGTTGCTGTTCGCGCCGAGGATGCGTTCCGTTTGCAGGTCTTGATAGACATCGTCCTCGGGATATTTCGGCTCGCGGATGTCTACCGTCGCGCTGCCGACGCCCGCGTCCCACACCTGCGCGGCGATGGATTTGTCAACAAAAACGTACAGGCGGTCAGAAACCGGCCAATTGTTCAGCTCGAAACGGTCGTCGTCGCGACATTCGGCCACCACCGCCTGCGTGCAGGTGTCGAAAAGCTGCTCGCGCTCCTCGTCGCTTTGCGCTTGGGCCGCCTCGCCTTCGCAGCGGAATTGCTTGGCTTCGATACACATGGCCTGGGCATAGGTGCTGTAGTCGCGGTTCCACCAGATATCCCACATACCTTGCCGGTAGTACGGCGCGGCAATGTTCGCGTCGTCCAAGCTGAAGACGTTGGCGACACGCTGATAGTTCAAATTGAAGTATTCTTGCATCGGCCACCAGAGCCGGAAATAGCTAAATTCGTAGTAGCGGCTGCCTAAGATGCGGCGTATGGCGTCGATTTTTTCTGTGGTGTTGCAGCTCACCACCACCACGCGCGCGCCTTCTAACGTGCCAGCGGTGGTGCTGTTCACCTCGCCCGCAAAATAGCCGTAGTTGCTGTAGTGGCGAAAGTACCACGTGAAAGGCCACGACGCTTCGTCGTTGAAGGCTATGCGCATGTCGTAGCCCTCGTTGGTGATTTCGGCGATGCGGTCCACCTCGGCCATCACGGTCTTGACCGCAGGTCCTGCGTGCGCATACACCAGGTATTCGGTGGGATAGTCCGCGTTGATGTACGTCGCCAGATAGGCCACGCGCGCGGTCAGCAGCGCCAACACCAGCAGCGCAGAGATCAGCGCCAAGCGTCCCGTTTGCCCCGCGCCGACGCGCCGCACCGTCCGCCACAGCAGCCACGCCACTCCGCCCACCACGATCAGCGCGCCGAACCATGTACCGGTCGCGGTGAGCAGGTCGGCGGTGCGACCGGCGAAAGGCGGTGCGTCACCCCAGAACGCCAACAGCACATGCGCCAACGCCACCACGCCCACCGGCGTCAGCAGCAACACCAACCAACCGCCCTCGCGCAGCGTCCGGCGGTGCAAACCGCCCACGATCTGCCCGCCCAGCCAGCCGGTGAGCAGAATCATCGGCAAGGTGAGGTGCGTGGTGAGCCAGGGCATTTTTTCGCCCGCCAGCGTCAGCGCCAGCGTGATCAAGACCGCCCAATAGCCGACCAGCGCCAGGAAGGGGAACGCGCCCAGCCACTCGGGATCGGCGGCGCGGAAGGTGGCTTCTTCGGCAGAATCGTAGGGGCGCAGCAAACGCGCCGGCAAGCCGCGCGAGACGGCTTCGGCAGCTTCCGGCATGGGTAGCTCGGCGGTGCGCTGCCCTTCTGCAACCAAAGTGGCGTCCGCCGCCCCCGGCGGCACGTCGCGCACTTCGGGCGGCATGTCGCGCTGCTCGGCGGAAGCGGCGAACTCGGCGGCCTGGGCCGCGCTCAGCGCCGCCCGCGTGCGCTCGCGCCGCCAGTCCCAGAGCCGCGCCAGCCCCAACACGCCCGCGCCCATCGCTCCGAGCATGGGCAGGAACTCGTAAACGGGCAGTTGGGTGAGCAAGTAGTAGTATTGCGGCTGACTGCCGCGCCGGACGCCCTGCTGCTCCAGCCAGTAGCCCAGCGAGCCGATCATGCCGGTGACCAGGCCGTACTGGTTGCTGAAAACGGTGGTGAAAAAGAACGTGAACAGCCCCAAAAAGATCGCAGCGGCGGGCAGCCAACGCTTCCAGTTCCAAGAAAGCCCCAATGAGGCCGAGATCGCCACAAAGGGCAAAATCACTTTGGCCGCCGCCTCGATGGTGGCGCGACCGGCGAGCGTGTCCGCGTTGTAATTTTCCAGGTCGTACCCCGCGCGGTAAAGCGGATAGGCCGCCGCCCAGGGCAAAATCAGCGTGCCGATCACGATCAGCACGTCGAACATGGGCTGGCGGTTGAGGAAGTCCCACCAGCGGGTGAACAAACGGGAAGCGACCACGCCCGCCGTGATCACCAGGCCGATCGCCCAGGAAAGCCAAATCCAGGTGTTGTCATACTGGCCGGTGCCGGCAACCTGTGCAGCGTTCGGGTTGGCGGCAAAGGGTTGGTTGCTGCCCTGCTCCACAAAGCTACGCCGCTCGAAAAGCACCAGCAGCGCGGTCGTGATCAGCGCAATGAGCAAAATCAGCAGCAGCGTGCGCCAGGGCAGCGGCATCGTCCCAGGATAGCGTAACACGGCGGTGATGAACACCAGGAAGATGAGCACCAACGCGGGCAACGTGACCCACGTCGCCAGGTGCGCGGCCATCGTCCAATCGGTTTGGACGCGCTCGGCGTACTCTTTGGTGGCGTCCGCGCCGTGCGTCATGTCGTCAACGCTCTGCACGGATACCGGCTGCCACACGTCCGCCGGCTTGATCACGTCCAGCACGCACGTCACCCACAGCGCCATGATCGCGCCGAGGATGACGCCCGCCATCAGCACGTAGAAGGCCGAGCGCCCGTTGCCAAGCGCGCGCATCAGCGCAGCAGCGGCGTTCCAACGCCCCAACAGCGGCCCGACCACGCCCAACGGCAGATACACCAACACCATCAGCGGCGCGGCGATCCACAGCGGGGACGGTATCCAGACGGTGGAAAGCAGCATCTGGCGGGCAAAAACGCTCAGCGGCCAAAGCAGCGCCACCGTTGCCAGCAGAATCAGCACGTGGCCGAGCGCGCGTTGGAAAAACGGCGCGTGCCAGTCGGCGTCGGCGTTGGCCTGCGGTCGGCGGGCGATGCCCACATCTTGCACCACGCGCAACAGCCAGTAAAGCGCGAAGAACGTGCCGAAAATGGCAATGTAGATGAAGGCGACCTCTTTGGAAGCCAGCATCCCGATCAGTGCGAAGGCCAGCAGCGCCATCCAGCGCCCTTGGCGGGGCTTTTCGCCGTCCACGTATTGCAAAATGGCGTAAAGCATCAGCAGCGCGAAGAAGATCACCGGCGTGTCGTGGCGGATGTAGCGGGCGTGGTACAGGATCTGCGGGGAAATGAGCAGCCCCGCCGCCGCGATCACCGCGCCCACGCGCCCCAACCAGCGGCGATAGAGGATCGGGAAGAGCACGATCAGCACGCCCAACACAGCGGGATACATGCGCGCGGTGAAGTCACTATCCCCAAAGAGATAGTAGAAAAACGCGGTCATGTGGAAAAGCAGCGGGCCGTGCATGAGCGGCGTATGGGAAAATTCGCCGAATTCGAACAAGCGCCAGGAATAATACGTGTGCAGGCTCTCGTCGTGGCTCATCACGCGCGCGCCCAACTCCAGGAAGCGCGTCAACACGGCGAGCGCCAAAAGCAGCCCGTAGGCGATCCACTCCCAGTTGAGCGCATAGGCGCGCTGTAGGGCGCGGGTCATCTGCGCCTGGCGAGCGTGTGCCGGAGACATGGTCTGTTCGTGTGCCGTCATACGTTTTCCGTCCTCTGCTGCAAAGTGTGTGTCGTGGCGCGCGGGCGCGGGAGGGCGGGG
>CAZZNC010000158.1:0-6254 GCA_964655405.1 uncultured Anaerolineaceae bacterium
CGACAAAGCGGCGAGCGTGGTATTGGACGCCCTCTGGGAGCGTTCGGCCTTCCGTGCGTTTTTCCACGCCCGTGATTATATGCTCAGCGACCTAGGCCCGCTGGTGCACAAAGTGTTCGTGCCGGCCTATCTGCGCGTCCGAGAAGCATTGCAAGGCGGGGAGTTGGAATTGCTGGAAGCGCAGGTGTCGGACGATGTTCTCGTGCCGTTGTACGATCATCCCCATTTCCGCCAAATGTGGGAATCTTGGGATCAAGCAACGCGCGATGCTTTTGTGCGCGAGCAGATCGAAATGGAGCTGGCCCGCAAGATGTTATACCGCTATGAGGAGCTTTTTACGGAAGCCTATTGTCGGGCATTCGTAAACTACTTGGGCGAAGCCTGATCGGTTATTCGCGGTCGGTTTGGTTGGCTGTGGGCAAAGTGAGCAACGGCGCGCCTCGAATGGCCGCACGCATCGCTGCGCGGTCGTCCCAGGGATATTCCATTTCGCCAAAGCACATACTTTGCTCATGTCCTTTGCCGCACGCCATCACCAGATCGCCCTGGCGGGCCAATGAGCAACCAAACGCCAATGCGCGTCCGCGATCCATCACGCGCCAGAAATTTTCGCCTTCCACGCCGCCCGCGTGGATGCACCCTTGTGCCATTTCGTTGAGGATGGCCGCCAATGACTCGGTGCGCGGGTCTTCTGCCGTCAAGACAACGCAGTCGGCCAGTTGCATCCCGATCTCGGCCATCATGCGGCGTTTTTCGCGGTCGCGCAGCCCTGCGCTGCCGAAGATGGCGATCACGCGGCGTTCGGGCGGGACCATCATGCGCGCGGTTTCCAACGCGCGCCGCAGCGCGTTGGGCGTGTGCGCAAAGTCCACCACAGCCAAGTAGCCTTGTCCTTCGTTAATGCGCTCCATGCGTCCGGGGATGGGCGGCATATTGCGGATTCCTTCTGCAAGCGCCGCGCGCAGCTTTTCGGGATGCTCATCGAGCAGCACGCTTGCCGCGCCTGCTGCCGCCAGGATATTGGCGACATTGAACGCGCCCACCAGCGCTGTTTCCACCGGTTGATCCAGTGATTGCGGCCCGACAAGCGTCAAACGGGTGGCGTCCGGATGATATTCTACCGCCTCGGCACGTATGTCCGCCGGACGCACGACTTCCAGCGCATAGCTCAACACACGATCAACACCGGTCGCGGCGTGGCGAAACACTTCGGCGCTGGGGTCGTCGGCATTGATCACGGCAGCTTTGGGCACGCCAGCTTTGCGATACGAAGCGGCGGTCATGGAAAAAAGCCGTGCTTTGGCCGCGCGGTACTCTTCCCACGTGCTGTGAAAGTCCAGATGCTCATGGGTGACGTTGGTCAGCACCGCCACGTCGAAATCCACGCCGTCTACGCGCCCTTGTGCCAACCCGTGTGAAGTGGCTTCCAACACCACATGCGTCAGCCCAGCGCGTACCATGCGCGCCAAATATCTTTGCACATCGGGGGCTGGTGGGGTGGTGACGTGTAGACCTGTGGGCAGTTCTTCGTCGCCGATTACCGCATTGACCGTCGAGATCAGCCCGACCGGCAAGCCCGCTGCTTTGAGGATGCTGTGAATGAGGGTGCAGGTGGTCGTTTTGCCGTCCGTTCCGGTTACACCAATGACGACCAGTTGCCGCGAGGGAAAACCATAATATGCGGCAGCAAGCGGGCCGAGTGCGGCGCGCCCGTTTTCCACTTGTGCATAGGGAACGGAACACGCCACCTCGTCCGGTGGCCGTTCACCAATCACAGCTGCCGCGCCGCGTGTCACGGCCTGTGGAATCAAGTCATGCCCGTCCACGTTCGCACCACGCCGCGCCACGAAAACGCCGCCGACTTCTACGGTCGCGGCATTTTCGCTCACCGGTGCGGTGATTTCGGCATCACGTTGGGGCACAGTTTGTACCCCGGGAACGTGTGCCAGCAGGTCACTCAAGCGCATGAGCGCACCCCCGTCGATGAACTACGCAAATTCTCTCACGACATGCATAAACACGCCACCGCGCGCCCTTCTCTGGCGAGTGGGCATTTTCCACACCAACAGCAAACGCCGGCGCGCGGTGTCCGGCGTTTGCTCCCAACGGCAGCGCAGCGTCTTCGCGGCGCGTGCTTATTGCAATTGTTGTGCCAGCGCAGCCAGGTCGCCACGCGCGCTCGCGTCCACCACTTTGTCGCCTGCGCGCAGAATCAACCCGCCCAAGATCGACGGGTCTACCTGGTATTCGACGCTCTTTGCCCCGATAGCTTTTTGGATTTGTGCTTTTTCCTCGTCGGTCAACGGCACAGCACTAATCACCGTCACCGGGTCGCCCAATCCTTTGGCTTCCGACGGAACGGCAGCAAAAAATTCGTTGATGATCGCACGCTGTTTGGCTTCGTCCAACGAGACGCTCACCAAGCGGTCGGCAGCGGCCATAGCCAGTGCGACGATATCCTCACGAGCCTCGGATAGGATGCGGTTACGCTCTTCTTCGGCCTGCTCACGGGCCTGGGAGCGCAACTTTTCGGCCTCTGCGCGGGTTTCGGCCAAAATCTGCTTGGCTTGTTCTTCGGCGCGCTGGCGGGCCTCTTCGATGTACTTTTGCCCCTCGGCGCGCGCTTGGTGCAACACTTCTTCGCGCTCACGTTCGGCGTTGGCGAGTTTCTCTTCAGCGGCGTGTGCATCTTCCAGCCCCTGGGCGATGCGTTCGGCGCGGTCATCCAACATCTTGGTGACCTTCGGCCACACGCCTTTCCACAGCAGCACAAAAACGATCAAAAAATTGACGATTTGCGCGATGAAAAAGCCTAGATTAAGCCCTAATGCGTCCACAGACTACCTCCCCGACGCGCTACATCACGAACAGGATAATCAAGGCAATCACCAGCGCGTAGATCGCGACAGCCTCGGCAAACGCAATGCCCAAGATCATAGTCGTTGTGAGCTGACCGGAAGCGTCAGGGTTGCGTCCCATGGCGTTGAGTGCACCTTGTACCACCAAACCGATGCCGATCCCAGGGCCGATTACACCAATCATTGCCAAGCCCGCGCCCAGCGTCTTCGCCGCGCTAATCAGGTCTACACCGTTAATTTCCATGAAGTCCTCCTAAATGTGATGGATGTACTTTGACGGCTGCGCCGTCTTGGTTTCCTCTGCCTCGTGCGGGGTTTTTCCCCACGCCGTACACGTTCGATTAGTGGTGGGCTTCTTCTTCGTGCCCATGTCCTTCCATCGCCATCGCGCTAAAGACCAGCAGCAGCATAGCAAACACAAACGCCTGGATCAATCCAACGAACAGTTCCAAGCCGAAAACCGCCGTCGGCACAATCCACGCCACCAGGAAGGGGATCACGAAAAGCAGCACCTGGCCCGCAAAGATGTTGCCGAAAAGTCGGAAGCCGAAACTGAGCACTTTGGAAAATTCGGAGACAATTTCCAGGAATCCGATGCCAAAGTCCATGACGCCCATCGGGTTTTTGCCGGCATTTTCTAGCGCGGGAGTGTTGATAAACCGGGTAAAGTATTTGACGCCCAACGTTTGCACGCCGAAAATTTGGACGATGATTACGGCCAACAGCGCCAGCCCCAAGGTTAGGTTGAGGTCGGTCGTGGCCGCGCGTACAAAAGACGTGACCACATAAATATCGTCGCGCCAGAAGGGTTGATACAATGCTTCGTGCAGTGCGTCTTGCGGAGACATGGCCGCGTGTTCGCCTTCGGCCTCTTCGGTACCTTCGGCGGGCGCGGCTTCGCTTTCCCCTTCTGTGTTGCCAAGTGCTTCCAGCGCCGCCTGGTACACAGCCTCCGGGTCGCCACCTTGCGCCGTGATGTAATCCGCCAGCGTGTTGCCGTTGCCCACATCTGCCTTCCAAGAAAGCGACTCGACATCCAGCGTTGCCGCTGCCGCAGTGATCGCGGCATTGCGCGCAGATGTGAGGATGGGGTCGGTGTGCCCAGCTTCTTTGGCGTGGCACGCCTCGTAATTTTCTTCGGTGGCACGCACGCCGCTATCCATTGCTTTCGGGACGTAAAGCGTCGCGCCGTTGCGCTCGTAGCCACTAAAACCGGCCTCAGCACAGCGCATCAGCCCCACGCTGTCAACGCCAGGAACCAGCTCCAGCCAGTTCGCCACAAGCAGGAACAAGAACAGCGTGGCAACCAGTGGGAAGAGCTTGCCCACGTTTTTGACGCCTGCCGTTGTCTTGACCAGGTTATAGAGCGCGTCCGTCATGACTTCAAAAAGCCCTTGTAACCGGCCCGAAACCTGCAAACGTTCGATTTCTTTCTTGGGGTCTTTTTCTTTTTTGGTCTTGATGTGGCTGACCGCAACAAAGGCAAAAAGCAATACAACGGCGTCAGCCAACAACGTGCCCATCATGGTATTGGTAAGCGGAAAGCCTGTGCCCAAAAAACTGTCTGTGAGCGTTTCCCCGGGCACCGTGATCACCGGCAGCCCCATTGCATAGCCCATGTTTGGCATCACCACGAAGGGAACAATCCCACAGAATACTACGCCGATTGCAACGAGACTCAGAAAAATAATTACTCCCTTCAAGAGCCATTCTCCTTCTTCGCTTATTCCTTGCTCCGCGCAGCAGGAAACTTATGATCTGGTTGTCAACGTGTCGGTTTCACCGTGTCGCAGGATTATAACCAAGACGGTGCATTAAAAAAGCCCAAAAATTCCGCTAGTTTACTTACGACGATGAGTCGCGCTCGTCGTCGGACGGTTCGGGTTGCACGATGGCGGAGACCGACGATAGCACCAATCGTACCATAGCATACAAACTCACAGGAACGGAAGCCACCAACAGCCCAATCGTGAAAAGTGGCCGTGTTCCCAAGTGTGCATCCAAATACATGCCTGCGAAAAGCGCCCCAAAGACCACGAGAAGCGTCGAACACCCCGCCTGTCCGGCTACGACGGCCAGGGCCATGTTGCGCATATAGTTTTCGGTCTTGGGCTGTTGATGGCTCATCGGTTGCACCTTTGGATCGGCATGACACAGAAGCGCGTAGAAAAAACGGCAAAAAAAGCGTCCATATGAGGGCGGGTTTTTGCCGTTTCCATATACCTTGCGCGCGCCCTGATGTGCGCCCACCTGTGCTATTGTGCACAAGCCTACCAGCCAGGTGATGGATTGTCAAAAAATGATCTTCAAAAAGCCCGAAATTGCAATTCTTATGCGGAATTGAGCGTGCTCTTGAACATTTCTAATGCAAATGTGGCTCAATAAAAGAGGCAACTTATACACTAGGCAGGGAGGTCACATGCCGCAATTCGATACTCCATTGAACACCAATGACCAAAGCATAGACCGCGTGCTCAACGCAGGGCTGCCGGTGCTGCTGGTGCTTTATCGTGACACGCTGGGGGGCGCACTGGAAACCACGCTACGCGAGATCGCAAAAGCAGAGGCGGGCAAACTGTTGGTTGTCAAAGTCAACACGGAGGACAACCCGCGCACGGCTGCGCGTGTTTCTGGTGTGTTGCCTGCGTTGATCACGTACAGGGACGGGCAGCTGCAGACGCAAACCAGCGGCATCAACGCGCAGAATGTGCGCGCCCATGTGGACTATTTGTTGGGACGTGGCTCACGTCCGGCGGAGCGTGTGCGCCCGTCGGCACAGGCTGCGCGTCGCAACGGGAACGGTCGTACACCTCACACGGCGGCAGCATCGCTCGTTGTGGTGACCGATGCCACGTTTGCACATGAGGTGCTCTCCAGTCCCATCCCTGTGTTGGTGGACTTGTGGGCGCCCTGGTGTGGGCCGTGTCGCATCGTCGGGCCGGTGGTGGAACGATTGGCGCGTGAGTATGCGGGACAGTTGAAGGTCGCCAAGCTGAACGTGGACCAAAATCCACAGACAGCGGCGCAATTTCGCGTGCAGAGCATCCCTACGTTGTTGGTCTTTCGTGGGGGGCAGGTGGTGGACCGCATCGTCGGTGCTGTGCCGGAGCCGACATTGCGCGCACGGCTTCAGGCGGCTTTGCGCGTGCAGTGAGCGCAATGCCGCGCACGTTGTCTCAGCACGTTTCGGGCGCGGGTGCGTTGTCGCCCCAGTCGCCCAACAGCTCGATTTCCGGTTCCAACGTCACACCGAACTTTTCGCTCACGGTGTGTTGTGCCAGCACAATCAGCCGGTAGTAGTCATGGGCTGTGCCATTCCCCGCGTTGAGGATGAAATTGGCGTGTACGGGGGAAATTTGCACCCCGCCCAAGCTCTTGCCCTTCAGCCCTGCCGCT
>CAZZNC010000159.1:0-6237 GCA_964655405.1 uncultured Anaerolineaceae bacterium
GCCTTGTTGGAGGCTGCCCCCAAAACGGGCCGCACGCATCAAATCCGCGTGCATCTGGCCTTCATCGGGCATCCGGTGGTGGGGGACGCGGTCTACGGGCGACGCAAGCAGCGTATCAAGATGAAGCGCCATTTTTTGCACGCGGCGCGCATCATCTTTACCCCCACGCCGCAAAGCGAGCCGGTGACGGTGGAAGCGCCGCTGCCCGTGCCGTTGCAAGATGTGTTGCGCAAGCTCCCTCGCTGAGCGCCGCATAGCGTCGGCCAAACGTAGTTTGCGGGATATTGCGGGATGTGCGGGCAGTTTCTATAATTCGGTGGCGTGTAACTGTTGATAAGGATGTCAGGAAAAACAGAATGCGAAAGCTGACAGTCGGCGGCCTGGTTGCCGTCATAACACTGGTGATGTTGGCAGGCTCGGTGAGTTTGTCACCCGTGCAGCCGCAGGTCGTCGAGGCCAACGCGGGCACGCAATGGAACGCCTCGTATTACAACAACACTTCGCTTTCCGGCGCGCCGGTGCTGCAACGCATCGACGACCAAATCAATTTCGACTGGGGCGCAGGCGCTCCCGGGGCAGGTGTACCTGCGGACAACTTCAGCGCGCGCTGGACCAAAACCGTGAACTTCTCCCAATCGGGCAAGTGGGTTTTCCGTGTGGGAGCAGACGACGGCGTGCGCATGTGGATCGACGTGACCCCGATTGTCAACGAATGGCACGGTAACCCCGGGGGCTATAGGCTCTACGAAGTTTCCGTTGACGGCTTGACGGCGGGCAATCACGAGCTTAAGGTCGAATACTACGAATCCACCGGCAACGCCAAAGTGACCGTTGGATGGTCCTACGGCAGCGGCTCGGGGGGCGGGGGCAGCTCGTCCGGCTCGGTTTACGGACAGGCTTCTTGGAACGCTTCCTACTACAACAATGCCTCGCTTTCCGGCTCTCCGGTGCTGACGCGCGTAGACAACGCGATTAACTTCAACTGGGCGGGCGGGTCGCCAGGGGGGGGCGTGCCTGCAGACAACTTCAGCGCGCGTTGGACAACAACGGTCAACTTCCCCACCTCGGGACATTGGATTTTCCGTGTGGGGGCAGACGACGGCGTGCGCATGTGGATCGATGTGACGCAAATTGTAGAAGAGTGGCACGGCAACCCCGAGGGCTACCGCATCTATCAAGTGGATGTACAGGCGCTGACAGCGGGTGACCATCAGTTGAAAGTGGAATATTTTGAAGCCACGGGCAACGCTGGCATCCAAGTGCAATGGTGGCTGGCCGGAAGCGGAGGGGGAACAGCCGGCCCAACCCTTCCTCCTCCACCGCCTCCGCTGGCAACCGTCTACGCTGCACCTATCGCGCGAAACGTCAACGTGCGCAGCGGCCCGGGGCAAGGTAATCCGGTCATGGCACGCATCAACTACCCGCGTAGCTACCATGTGCTAGGTGGCGTGGCCGATCTTTCTTGGCTGCTGATCGATCTGACCGATGGGCGGCAGGGTTGGGTCAGCAATGATTGGGTGTGGCTCTATGCGCTGGAGCCGGAAAAGAACAAGGACACCACCGAAGGCGGACAGCCGGACTTCGTGGACGACATTCCGCGCCTCTATGTGCCAATCGCCCCGCCTTCCGATCTTCCGCCGGTTGAAGAGCGTGTCGTGCTGCACGGTCAGGCCACCGACACAATGAACTTGCGTGACGGGCCGAGCTTGTACGCTTCCAAAGTGATCGGTGCTGTGCCACAAGGTGCATCTTTCACCGTGGAGGCACGCAGCCGCAATGCTGCTTGGTATCTGATCAACTATCGGGGTGTGCGCGGGTGGGTTTCGGCGCTCTACGTCAATTTGGTGGATGGTTACGCCACCGACTTGTTGGCGAGCAGCGAGATTGTCCCTGTGCCACCGATGGGCGAAGTCTTCGTGCCGCAGACAGAAAGCGGCGAGCTGACTACCGTGCGCGGACGGCTGACGGCTCCGCTTAAGTTGCGTGACGCGGCCAGTTTGCGCGGCAACGAGCTGGACGAAGTGCCCGAAGGTACGGAGCTGGTCATTGAGGGACGCAACACCAATGGCGCGTGGTTCTTGGTCACCTATGAAGGTCAACAGGGTTGGATCTATTCGCCTAAGGTGGCGGTGATTGAGGGCACCATCGCGGACTTGCCGATTCGCTAGAGCGACTACCTGAGTATTTTCGCACCGCCCCGCGTCTGGCGTTTCGATGTGGGGCGGTGCTTGTTTCTTTTGCCATGCACCAGGAGCACAAAGCACGTGGGCATAGATTACCTGATTGATTACGACTGTGCGCCCAAGCGCGCCTTTTCGGTTGCCGAATTGATCGGGCGGTTGAAGGGACGTGACCGCGCCGAACGCATCATCCGACTGTACCGCGACAACGGAGATTACCGCCCGCCCAGCGAAATGGGCTTCGAAATGGTACGGCGTTCAGCCGACGACACAGAAGAAACCGAAGTGATTATCGTACAAGACTTGCTCGACGCCGCTGCCGAACTCGATCCCTGGACGGAACACTGCCGCACCTGTCCGGCCAATCGCGTCGGCAACGCTTTCGGCTGCATCGGTGGCATCCCCTACCCCATCCCCGAGCAGACCGAGCGCTGGCTGCTCGCCCAGTTGCCGGACGACAGCCACCCGCTGCCGTATATGCTGTTGCAAAAAGCGGTCCGCGAACACGGCTACAAAGGGGAAACAGCTCAGGCTTTGCGCGAGCAAGCAGGCGTTTTTTTCGAGGTGGAAGAAGCACCCCAACGCAAATTGCACGAGCTGCAACTCAATGGCGATCAAATTTTTGAAATGCTTTTTTTGGCCGGCCACATTCAGCCGACGCACGGTTCGCTGCTGCTACAATTTTTCGGCGGCATTTCTCAAGACTTGGACCCTGACGTGATCATGCAATTGGCCGAGCCTCCCTCCGAGGCGTGGATGGACGAGCACGTGCCTTTCCTTCTGACGCCAGAAATCGGCGACCCGCCGGCTATCGTAGAATTCAAACGCTTTTTCCAGGCCATGTACGGGGCTTTTCGGCTGCGTGTGGCGTTGTTGCTGGACGTGTGAAGCGGCCACAGCGCCGGAATTTTGCTGTGGCGGGCGGGAATGGTACGATCTGCGGTAGGATGCGCTGAAAGGCTTGCGTGTTGCTTACGATTCTGATGAATGCATGGCGTCTTGTTGAGAAGAAAGCATGAATGCACAACAACCGACAGTTTATCGTGCCGAGCCACGCACGACGGTTCAGCTTACTTTCCCCGACGGACTGGTGTTGGAAGGGCCGGTTGGCGAGGCGCTGGAGCTTTTTATACAGACCTATGAGCGCGACTACGAGGCGTCCAACGGGCTTTTGACCGTTGCGGCGCTGGTGGATGGGCGCTTGCGTGAACTGACACGTTCGGTCACACGAGACGCGAACGTCCAACCTGTGCGCACAAATTCCGGCGACGGCAGCCGCATCTATCGGCGATCGTTGGCCTTCCTGATGACGGTGGCCGCTGCTGAGTTGTACCCTGATGTCAAGATTCTGGTGGACTATTCGCTGCCTAGCGGGGCATACTTTTGCCGTGTGCAAGGACGCGCGCCGTTTTCTGCCGACGAAGTGCAGGCGCTCAAGGCGCGGATGCAAGAGATCGTCGCGGCTGCCGAGCCAATCCGGCGTTACCAAGTGCCGTTGGACGAAGCCAAAGCGCTCTTTGAGGAACGCGGCGACGACGACAAGGTGCGTTTGTTGGAGTTCCGCGCCAAAGACTACGTAACGATCTACAAATTGCGCGGGGAAGCCGACTATTTTTACGGCTATATGGTTCCGAACACCGGTTATTTGCAGCTCTTTGACTTGCAACCGGAAGCCGACGGATTCATTTTGCTCTATCCGCGCCGCGAAACGTCAACCGTCATTCGCCAACCAACCAAATCCCCGCAACTGACCGCCGTCTTTCGGCGGCGCGAGGCGTGGGTGAGTTTGCTGGGCGTGGAATACGTCGGCAGCCTCAACCGCGCGATCCGTGATGGGCGGGCGCGTGAGCTGGTGCTGGTCATGGAAGCATTGCACGAAGGGCACATTGCCCAAATTGCGGCCCAAATTGCGGCGCGCCATCAAGAAGGGTTGCGGCTGGTGTTGATTGCCGGCCCGTCGTCTTCCGGCAAGACGACTTTTTCCAAACGCCTAGCCATTCAACTAATCGCGCATGGCTTGAAGCCCTACACGTTGGAAATGGATCGCTATTTCGTGGATCGCCAACTGACGCCGCGCGACGAGCACGGCAACTATGACTTCGAGGCCCTGGAAACGCTCGATCTGGAACTTTTCAACGAGCAACTTTTGGCGCTGACTTCCAGCCAACCGGTGCGCATCCCGCATTTCAACTTTGTGACCGGCAAGCGCTCGTTTGAAAAAGAACCGGTGCAGCTTTCCCCTGACCATGTGCTGATTGTGGAAGGTATTCACGGGCTAAATCCGCATTTGGTGTCGTCGCTGCCCACCAAGCAAATCTTCCGCCTTTATGTTTCGGCGCTGACCGTGCTCAACCTGGATCGACACAACCGCATCCCCACAACCGACGTGCGTTTGATTCGGCGTATCGTGCGAGATGCAACGTTTCGGGGCTATTCGGCGCTGGACACACTCGGACGTTGGGACAGTGTGCGGCGCGGCGAGAAACGCAACATTTTTCCTCACCAAGAAAACGCCGACGTGATGTTCAACTCTGCGTTGGTTTACGAATTGGCCGTTTTGCGCAACAAAGCCGAGCCATTGCTTTTGCAAGTGGAACCGGGTAGCGCACACTACAACGAGGCGCGGAGGCTGCTTTCGATTCTGAGTTGGGTTACGCCGATGGAAGACCGCTATGTGCCGGACAACTCGCTGTTGCGCGAGTTTATCGGCGGCTCGATTCTGCGAGACTATTTGCCCGGGCTGCTTTAGGCACGGGCTAAACGAGAGGACAACCGGTGAGCATAGAACCTCAGTTGCCGGGCAAATTGCTAACACGCTACGAGGCGCTGCGGCGTGACGAGTACGAGCAGATCGGTGCGTTGCTGGACGTTTTGACGCGCGTGGACGGGCTGCCCGATGCGGCGATGGAACAGGCGCGCGACGCACTTTTCCACGCCAATTACCCTTTTATGATGGCTTTTGTCGGGCCGTTCGGGTCGGGCAAGTCCAGCTTGATCAACGCGCTGATTGGCGAGGAGATCCTCGACGTGGGGCCGATTCCCACCACCGACCACATCGTGATCGTGCGGCACGGTGAAGATGTGGAACGCACACGCAGCGGCGAGATCGAGACGATCTTCCACCCCGCGCCATTGCTGGAAAATCTGAGCCTGGTGGACACGCCCGGGCTGGAGTCAGTTTTCCGCACGCACGAGGAGCTGACGCGTCAGTTTCTCCACCGCGCGGACGTGGTGCTGCTGGTGATGATCGCCACGCAGGTGCTCACGGCCACCAACCTCGAATATCTCCAACAGCTCACCGCTTACGGCAAGCGTGTGATGGTGGTGGTCAACCAGGTGGATTTGCTCAGCGAGGAAGAGCGCGCCCAAGTGGAAGACTTCGTGCGCGAACAGTGCCGCGTGCAAATGGGCTTTGAGCCGCACGTGTGGCTCGTTTCTTCCAAGTTAGCGTTGGAAGCGCAGCGCGAGCAGCCCCGCGACGAAATCCTTTGGGACGAAAGCGGCATGGCGGACATCGAGGAGTTCATCCGCGAGCGGCTTAGTGACCTGGAACGTCACCGCCAGAAGCTGCAAACGCCGCTGCAAATTTGCCAAAACGTGACCAAAGAGGCCCTGGCGTTGGTGCAAGCGCAGCAAAGCGCGCTGGACGCGCACCGCAAGACGGTAGACAACATCGAGGCACAGATCGAGCAGGGACGGCGCGAACAGGCACGCGCGGTCAATGAAGCGCTGGAACAGATCGCCGCCACCTGGGACGAGGTCGCAGAACGGGGCGGCGAGGCCATCGGCGACCTGTTCCAATTTTCGCGCGGCTTCGGCCTTTTCTTTGCGGGGTTGGGCGAGCTGAGCGGCCTGGGGCGGCTGGTGCGCCGCTTCCGACGCCAAACGCGCGCCGAGCAGGCCTTCGAGGCGCACAAGGTCAACGAGACGCTGAAGCGCGTTCCGCAACTGACCGAGCGGCTCGGCCCGCGCTTGGAAGGGCGGGACTTGCAGGACATTGACGACCTGGTGGACTACACCCGCCGCGCCGCCGAGGGCCTGCCGCCGCGCCTGGCAA
>CAZZNC010000160.1:0-6232 GCA_964655405.1 uncultured Anaerolineaceae bacterium
GAGGCTGCCGAGGCGAGTTGGCCCGCTTCCAAGCGTGCCAACAGCGCCGCCAGCGCCCGCGCCGTGCCGACGTTGGTGGGCGCGGGGGGCTGCACGCGCGCGTCGTAGCGCGGCAGGCGTTGTGCCTGGCGCACGCGCGCGATCTCCGCGTCGGAAAGGGCCAGCGCGTCGCTGGGGAAAACCGTCCACAGCAACTCGCGTGTGGTGTGGCGCACGCGCAAATCCGCGATCCCGAGCGCCTGCACGGTCGCGTCCACTGCTTCCACCCCGCCGAGCAGCTCCAGCACCATATCGGTGGCGGTGTTGTCCGAAAGCACGATCATCAGCGTGAGCAGATCGCGCAAGGTGAGTTGCAACCCTTCGTCGAGCTGCGCCAAAATGCCGCTGCCGATCAACTTGTGCGTGCGGCGCAGCGGGTAACGCGCGCTCAAATCCAGACGCCCCGCGTCCACCTGGCGGAACGCGGTCACCAACACGGGCACTTTGAAGATGCTCGCCAGTTGGAAAGGACGGTCGGGGTTCAACGCGGCGAGCACGCGCTCGTCCGCGCAGTCCATCACCATCACGCCGAGCGCGTGGTCGGGCGCTTCGGCGGCGATCCGTTCGAAAGCGGCTTGCAAATTCACGTTTCCACCTCCAAGCGGCGCAAGTCCGCCCACGTTTCCCGACGGCGCACAACCCGCCAGCGCGCCCCATTCACCAACACCTCGGGCGGACGGGGACGCATGTTGTAATTCGAGGCCATGACCATCCCGTAAGCGCCCGCCACCAACACCGCCAGCCGGTCACCGGCGCGCAAGGTGGGTAAGCGCGTCTCGCGGCTGAGCACGTCGGCGCTTTCGCACACCGGCCCGACTACTACCGCCGGTGATGGCGCGTCCGTTGAGCGGCGCAGCGGCACAATCGGATGCTCTGCGCCGTAAAGCGCCGGACGCAGCAGCTCGGTCATGCTGCCGTCGGTGACCACAAAGCGCCGCCCGCCTTGCTGCTTGACGTTGATCACGGTCACCAGCAACGCGCCCGCGTCCGCCACCACCGCGCGCCCGGGTTCGAGCTTGACGCGCCAGCCGTGCAACAGCGGCGCGAGCGCCTCGGCGAAGTCCTGCGGAGTGGGCAAGGGGTCGCCCTCGCGGTAGCGCACGGGAAAGCCCCCGCCGATGTTCAACAACCGCACATCCGCGTAGGGCGCGGCCAGTGTTTGGGCTGCGTGCACCGCCTGGAGCGTTTCTGCCACGTCTCCCAATTGGCTGCCGATGTGGATATGCAGTCCGGCGATGTGTACATGCGGGAAGCGTTCGCGCGCGGCCAACAGATCGGCGACCGTTTCCGCCGCCATGCCGAACTTGGCGCCCAGGTGGCCGGTGGCGATGTGTGCATGGGTGCGCGCGCGCACGTTCGGATTGAGCCGCAGCGCCACGTTGGGGCGCGCGCTGCGCTCGCCTGCCAAGCGGTCGAGCGTGTGCAGCTCGGCGCGGCTTTCCACGTTGAACCAACCGACGCCCGCGTCCAGCGCGTAGGCGAGTTCGGCGGGCGTTTTGCCCACGCCTGCAAAAACGATCTGCTGCGGGGCAAAGCCCGCGTAAAGCGCGCGCTCGATCTCCCCGCCGCTGACCGCGTCCACGCCCACGCCCAGCTCGCGCAACAACCGCAGCAGCGCCAGGTTAGCGTTGGCCTTCATACTGTAGTGCAGCGCCGCGCCGAGCGGCTCAAAGGCCGCGCGCAGGCGCGCCACGTTCGCGCGCACACGCCCCGCGCTATAGGCGTAAAGCGGCGTGCCAACCGCCTCGGCGAGCGCAGGCAGCGGCACGTCCTCGCAGTGCAACACGTCCGCGCGATAGGTAAAAGGTTCATCCACGTTCGCCCACTCCTAACCCGTCCCCTGCCGGCAAGTGCAAACGCCCTGCCCGCAGTTCCACACCCGCGAACGGATCGTCGGTCACCAGTGCGTTGCCGTCCAAATCCGCGTAGTCCGCCAGCGGCGCCAGGTGTGCCGCCGCCGTCACCGCGACCGCGCTTTCCACCATGCAGCCGAGCAGCACGCGCAGCCCCAACGCGCGCGCCACCGCGATCATCTGCCGCGCGGCGCGCAGCCCGCCGCACTTGGCGAGCTTGATATTGACCCCGTCCACCAGCTCGGCCAGCGGGAACAGGCTTTCCACGCCCTGCACGCTCTCGTCGGCGATGAGCGAGGGACGTTCGCCAGGGAGCGCCGCTCGCAGCGCACGCCAGCCGTCCAGATCGTCGCGGGCGAGCGGCTGCTCGACGAAAAGCACGCCCAGCTCCGCCAGACGCGGAATGACCGCCGCTGCTTCTGCCGCACTCCACGCGCCGTTGGCGTCCACGCACAGCTCGGCGCGCACCTCCTCCCGCGCCATTTGCACCAGGCGCAAATCGGCCTGCGGATCGCCTGCGCCTAGCTTGAGTTTGAGCAACGGGTAGTGCGCCGCCGCGGCGCGCAATTGCGCGCGATAGCTCGGCTCGTCGGCGGCCATCACTACCGTGAACGAACTACGCGGCGCACGGACGGGGTTTAGTCCCCAAAGCCGATAGAGCGGTTGCCCCAACCGCTTGCCCCACAGATCGTGCAGCGCCATGTCCAGCGCCGCGCGCGCCACCGCCGGCAAATCGGGCGGCGGGGCGTCTAGCGCGTCTTCCAACAGCAGCGGATCGCCGGTGAGGTGCAGTCCGTCCAGCGCCGCGATGATCTGCTGTGGCGTGTGGCCGTAGTAGGGCACAATGGCCGCTTCTCCCAACCCGACCGCGCCCGCGTGCTCCACGCGCACCAGCACGTTGTGCCGCGCGGTGCTCGTGCCGTAAGCCAGCGTGAACGGGTTGGCGAGGTGCAACGTGAGTTGTTGTGCCGAGACGCGCATGGTGGGTTTGCCTCCGTGTTGCGCGGTGTTTTAGCGGGGACTTTGCCCCCGCACCCCCAGCAGGGGCGGTGCCGCCCCTGCACCCCCCGCGAGCCGCGCTACCGCGCGCCTCGCGGCGTTGATGTCCGTCGGTAAGCCCAAGCGTTTGTGGCGATCGTGCGCATGGGCGCGCCGCCGTGCGCCTATCGGCGCACCAAAGCGGCTCCGCCGCTTTGCGCCGCGCGAAGCGCGGGGCGGGCGGCGCGCCCACCGGCGACGGGCGTTCGCTGGCGGCGGACAGTCGCCGACCGCCCAAGTCCCCACGCTCACCGTGCCGCGTCGAACGCGTAGTGTTGGCGCGGCGGGGTCCAGGGGGCGAAGCTCCCTGGCGGGGGTGTGGGGGCAGCGCACCCACAATTAACCTGCGCACGCTTCCAACACGCGCCGCAACATGCCCTCGGCGCGCTCCAGACGCGCGCGCGCTTCGTCCGCGTCCACGCCGCAGCGCGCCATGACGATAGCGGGCTTGGCACGCCAGCCGGTTTGTTCCAGCAGCCGCTGCGCTTCGTCCTCGTCCACACCGGCGATTTGCGCCACCACGCGGCAGGCGCGCTGACGCAGCTTCTGGTTGCTGGCGACCACGTCCACCATCAAATTGCCGTAGACTTTGCCCAACCGGATCATGGTAGCTGTGCTGAGCATGTTGAAGATCATCTTTTGCGTCGTGCCGGCCTTCAACCGCGTTGACCCTGCGATCACTTCCGGCCCCGTTACCGCCGCGATCTTCACTTGCGCCAGATCCAAGATGGGGGCCGGATCGTTGCAGGTGATGGCGACGGTGGCCGCGCCGATTTCGTTGGCTGCTTCCAGCGCGCCTATCACGTAGGGCGTGCGACCGCTGGCCGCCACACCGATCACTACGTCGCGGGCGTTTGCGTGCTCTTTCACCGCCCGGTAACCGGCGTCGCGGTCGTCTTCTGCGCCCTCCACCGATTGGACGATGGCCTCTGCGCCACCGGCTATCAGCGTTTGCACCAAATCGGGCGGCGTGCCGAAGGTGGGCGGCCACTCCACCGCGTCTTGTAATGCGATGCGCCCGCTTGTCCCCGCGCCGACGTAAAACACGCGCCCGCCGTTGCGTATGCGCTCGGCCATCAGCTCCACCGCCTCGGCGATGGCGGGCAGAGCTTGGCTCACGGCTTCGGCGACCCGCGTGTCCTCCTCGTTGATCACGCGCAACATTTCCAGCGTGGGAAGCTGGTCGATGTTCGCGGTGCGGGGGTTGGGTTGTTCGGTGAGCATAAGGAAATCTCCTCTTGACGGTACGTTATCAGTCGTCGCCCCATGCGTGCCTAGCCAGCAGCGCCGCGCCGACGGCGGGGGAATACCACGGCTGGGGCAGTTCGCTCAGCTCCAAAGCCGCACAAAGGCACGTGCTGAGCGGGTTAGGGGCACGCAGCAATCCACCGGCAAAAGCGATGGAGGGTTGGCGCAGCGCCAAACGCCGCATGGCAATGTGCGCGAGATCGGCGAGAATGTCGCAGGCTTCGGCGACCAGCTTGGCGGCCACGCGGTCACCTTCGGCAGCGGCGGCCAACACCAACGGCGCGAGCGCGGCGATCTCGCGTGTGCGGGGCTTTTCCGCGCGGTAGAGCCACAGTACCAGGTCGCGCGGACGTTGCAACGCCAACGTGCCCAGTAGCCGCTGCGTGAGCGCGGTCGGTGGCCCCTGACCGTCGTCGGCGTGCACAACCGCACGCAACCCGCGCATCCCCAGCCAGTAGCCGCTGCCCGCGTCGTCCAACAAATAG
Organism: uncultured Anaerolineaceae bacterium; assembly: GCA_964655405.1. Lineage (GTDB taxonomy): Bacteria > Chloroflexota > Anaerolineae > Aggregatilineales > Aggregatilineaceae > JALSSH01. Next base: position 4,664 of record CAZZNC010000160.1, read on the forward strand.
CCCCAACCACCGACCAACGCCGTCTCACCCGCCGCGTTGACACCGTAGGCCAAGCTGCCTGTGCCTGCCAGCACGAGCAAACCGCGCCTTTGCCCCAGCGCCCCCACGAGTGCGATCTCGAAGTCCGAAGAGGGCACGACGTGCGTGCGCGGCAGCACACCTTGCGCCACTTTGCGCAGCCAGTCCGCCGCGTCGTAGTGATAAATCGACGCGCCCGCAATTCCCAGCCCGACCGCTTGCACCGCTTCCGGCGGCAGCGCGGCGGCATCCAGCGCGGCGCGCATGGCGGCTTGGATGTTACGCTCGGCTTGTTCCAAGCCGACCACGCCCGGGTTGGCCGTCGCGCTGCTTCCTTCTCCGAGCACTTCCAGCGACGGGGTGACGATCACCGCGCGAACGCCGCTTCCGCCGCCGTCAACGCCCATGACGTAGGGTGTGCTCATTGCCCCTTCCCACACCTGCTCATACGCCGTCGGCGATCTCCGCGAGCCGGTCGTGCAACGCCCGCCGGAACGCGCGAATACCCGCCGCGTCCCGCCCGTAGTAGACGCGGTTGGTCAGCGCCGCCACCACCAGCGCCCGCTGCGGGTCAACCCAAAGCGAGGTGCCGGTGAAGCCGGTGTGTCCAAAGGTGGCCGCGCCGAAGCGATCACCGCACGAAGCGTCCGCCTCGGCTTTGAGCGCCCAGCCCAGCCCACGCCGCACTGCGCCGCTGCGTGCCTGTTCACGGATAGCCTCGGCGCGCAGTTCCGGCGCGATCCCCAGGCGCGGATCGCCGCTGAGCCACGCTTGCCCGAGCGCGGCCACGTCCCGCGCTGTGCCGAAAAGGCCCGCGTGTCCGGCCACGCCGCCGACCCCGCAGGCGTTCTCGTCGTGCACCTCGCCCCAGCAACGCCGCCCGCGCCATTGCGTGTCCAGTTCGGTCGGCGGAATGTGCTGCCGGTCGCGTCCCGCGCGCAGCGGATTGTAGGTGAGCGATGGCAAGTCCAGTGGCGCGAGCACGTGCGCCTTGATTGCTGCGTCCAGCGCACCGGAAGTGCCGTGCAGCCGTGCCACCGCCTCGCCGAGCAGCATCAGCCCCAAGTCGCTGTAGCGCACCACGCCGTCCCCGGGTTGTCCCACGAAGGGATAGCGGCACAACGCGGCCAGCGCCCGTCGCCAACGCTCCGCGCGCGGCAAGGGATCGGGTTGGTTGGGTGGGGGAGGGGGCGGCCCCGCCGCTTCGTACACCGCGCGCCAGGGCGCCAGGCCGGAAGTATGCGTCAGCAATTGGCGGAAGGTCACCTGCGCGGGGTCGGCGCTTTGGCCGAGCGCCTCCGGTGGCGTGGGGAGCGGCTCGCGGGTGTGCGGGTCTTGTCCGCCGTCGAGCGGACGCGGCCCCGTTGCCCCGAACTCCGGCACGATCTCGACCAGTGGCGTTTCCAACGTCACCCGTCCGGCGCTCACCAGCGCCAAAAACGCCGTTGCGGTAAAGAGCTTGCTCAGCGAGGCCAGGTCGAAAAGCGCGTCCGGCGGGGTGGGGCGCTGTCGCGTTCGGCATCCAGCCAGCCCCACGCCGCGTTGACCAGC
>CAZZNC010000161.1:0-6178 GCA_964655405.1 uncultured Anaerolineaceae bacterium
CCCCTTTTGCGGGCTGGCCGAGCCGACGAAAAAGAACGTCCCGTGCACCGCGTCCAGGAAGTAGGACATATCCTCGGCGGCCATCGTCTTGTAGTTGCGCACGATCTGCACGTCCGGCGCCACTTGCGCGAAAACGTCCAGCAGCCGCGCGTTGACCTCCGGCGTGTTGACCACCGGCAGCGTGAGCTGTTCCACTTCCACCTCGGCGCGGCAACCCAACGCCTCGGCCACGTTTTCCGCGATCCGGTGCATCCGCTCGCTCAGCAGCGCGATGGTGGCTTTTTCAAAGGCGCGCACCGTGCCGCGCAGCTTGGCGACCGGCGGAATGACGTTGAAGGAGTCGCCCGCCTTGAACTCGGTCACCGAAAGCACGGCTACGTCCACCGGATAAACGTTGCGGCTGACGACTGTTTGCAGCGCGGTGACAATGTGGCTGGCTGCGACAATGGGGTCGTGTGCTTCGTGCGGCAGCCCGCCGTGCCCGCCGCGTCCGTATACCGCGATGGAAAAATCACCGGCGGCAGCCATCATCGGCCCGTCAATGAGCGCGATGGTGCCGACGGGCGTTTCGTTCCACACATGCAGCCCCAGCGCCACATCCGGCTTGGGGTTTTGCAGCACGCCGTCCGCGATCATCTTTTCCGCGCCACGTCCCACCTCTTCGGCGGGCTGAAAAACGAACTTGACCTGTCCGGCCAGCCGTTCCCGCTGCGCGCTGAGCAGCTCCGCCACCGCCAGCGCGATGGTGGTATGCGCGTCGTGGCCGCAAGCGTGCATGACGTTGGGCGTTTGGGAAGCGTAGGGCGTTTCGTTCTCTTCCTGGATAGGCAGCGCGTCCATGTCTGCGCGCACGAGCACAGTGGGACCGTCCTGCGTGCCTTGCAACAAACCGACCACGCCCGTTTGGCCCACGCCGGTTTGCACGTCCAAGCCCAGCGCGCGCAGCGTTTGGGCCACGATGCCCGCCGTGCGCTCTTCCTCGAAGCTCAGTTCGGGATGTTGGTGGAAATCCCGCCGCCGCGCGATCCATGCGGCTTTGCGGGTCTCGATTTGCGATGTGAAGTCGATCACCTGTGTGCTCCTTGTTTCGCCGCGATCCGTTCTGCGTGTGGATTTAGGCGGATGTGTTTGGTTTTTTGTTGCGCGGGCGGCGTTTGCGTCCGCGACGGGTGCGCCCTCGGGACTTGGGGCGGGTGGATTTGCTCTCGCGTGGTTTGTCTTTGGCTTTGGCGGTGTCTTCCGCTGTGTCTGAGGATGGCGGCGACGTTTTCTTTTCCCGACGCGGGGCGGGGCGTTCGGATGGTTTCGCCGTGCGGCGCGTGCGTGTTTCGCACGCTCTGCCCGTGCTCGCTGCGCAGCCGAGCGCAGCTTTTTCTTGCATGGCGGCCCACTCTTCCAGCGGGATGATTTCTTCGCGGGATACATCGTGGCGCACGTCGCCCACCAACACGGTGACCGCGTCACGCAACGGATGTACGTCAATGACCTTGCCCTCGCCATAGGGCGTGCCGATGCGCTTGTTGCGCTTGGGCAGCTTGCCGCGTGCTTCGACGTATTGCTCGTACTCGTAGATGAGGCAGCAGCGCAGCCGCCCGCACATGCCCGTAATTTCCGACGGGTTGAGCGAGATGCCCTGTGCTTTTGCCATCTTGATCGAAATCGGGCTGAAGTCGGTGAGGAACATGGCACAGCAGCGTTGCAGTCCGCACGCGCCCATGCCGCCCAGCAACTTTGCCACGTCGCGCGGGCCAATCTGCCGTACTTCCACTTTGGCCTTGAAGCTGCGTTGAAGCGTACTGCGCAGCTTGGAAGTGTTGAGCTTTTCTTCTGCGCTGAAAAGGAAGGTCAGCAGCGAGCCGTCGTAATTGTATTGCGCGGCGACGAACTTGGCGTCGTCCAGGCTGCCCAGTGTAGCGGCTTTGGCCTGGCAGGTTAGCAGTGCCTCATCCTCACGCGCCTGCCAGATTTTTTGTTGCATCAAGTCAACCGGCGTGGCAAGGCGCAAGATAGGTTTGTATTCGCGCTCGACGTCGTCTTCTTCGGGCGTCAAAAAGAGCATGATCTGCCCCAACTGCCGTCCGCGCGACGTTTCGACGATCACATAGTCGCCCACGTGCAAATCCGGCAGGTGGGTGCTGCTGAAGTAGTAGAGTTTGCCGACGGGGTAAAAGTGCACGCCTGCGATCCGTCGCTCCGGCGGGGCGGGATCGGGTGTGGAATGGGTGGACATGAAAGGCCTTCCTGACTGTGTCGGTGTTCGCCGACGCTGCGATCCGCCTGCGTGCGCTGAGGCCGCCCGAGCGGAGAGCCGTCGGCGGGAATTTCTGGCAACCAAGCCGCCCGTTGCCCTGCGTGGGGGAACATGCGCGGCATGTCAACTATAAAAGATGTGGGGAGCGTTTGCAATATTGCACCAGAAAGGCGCAACGGAAACAAACATAATTTTCGGTTGACAACGCCCCCACGCTTTTGTTAGGATGTGTGCGTCAATGACACAAGACACAAGCGCAAAGGCTGTGATAGAGAAGAGTACGCGCGCACGCTGCGTCCAGAGAGTTGCGGGTCACCGGCTGCAAGCCCGAACACGCCAGCACACGCGGAAGTTCGCTCTTGAGCCGACGGGTGAACGGGCCAAAACACGCCCCAGTAGTCCGCTCCGCACGCCCAGCGTTAAAGGGGCAGCCCATCCCCGCGCAGCACGCGCCGCGCGCGGCTGTGGGCGTCAACGAGTGGGGCTGGGCCAGTGCGCAGCTCAACCAGGGTGGTACCACGGGCATCGTCTCGTCCCTGACATTTGCGGTCGGGGGCGAGTTTTTGTTTTTATGCGCACTTGTGGAACAATTAAGGCCGTGAATTTCTCCAAAGAACCGAACGAGGTCAGCCATGCTCGAACAGCTAGAGACGATCTATCGGCAAGCCCTGCAAGAACTCCAGGCCGCCCGCGACGGTGAGGCGCTCAAAACCTGGCAACGCCACTATTTGGGCAAAAAAGGCGCGCTCAAGCTGCTTTTGCGCCGAACGGGGCAGCTCCCCAAAGAACAGCGCGCCGAGTTCGGCAAGCGTGCCAATGCGGTCAAAAACGAACTGACCGCCGCCTATGAAAAGCATGAGGAAGCAATCCGTCAGCAGGAACTGAACCAGGCTTTGGCAGCGGGCGCGCTGGACGTGACGTTGCCCGGGCGCGCTGTGCCCACCGGTGGACTGCATCCGGCCACGCAAACGCTGCGCGAAATTTACGCTATTTGGGCAGAAATGGGCTTTCAAGTTTACCGCAGCCGCGACGTGGAAGACGACGAAACCAATTTCAACTTGCTGAATATTCCCCCGCATCACCCCGCGCGCGATATGTGGGATACGTTCCACACCACCACCCCGGGCGTGCTGCTGCGCACGCATACCAGCCCGGGGCAAATTCGCGTCATGCACGAATACGGCGAGGGGGGCACGCAGCCAATCCGCGTGATTTTGCCCGGCATGTGCTACCGTTACGAGCAAATTTCTGCCCGCAGCGAAATTCAGTTCAACCAGGTGGAAGGGCTGGCCGTCGGCCACAATATCCGGCTGAGCGATTTGAAAGGCACGATCACCGAATTTGCGCGGCGCATGTTCGGCGAAGACAAGCGCGTGCGCTTTCGTGGCTCGTATTTCCCCTTCACCGAGCCGAGCATGGAAGTGGACGTCGAGTGCATCCTTTGCGGCGGGCACGGTTGCCGCGTGTGCAAGTACACGGGCTGGCTAGAGATCGCGGGGTGCGGCATGGTGCATCCGGTGGTGCTGCAAAACGGCGGTTACGACCCCGCCGAATGGAGTGGCTTTGCCTTTGGCATGGGGCCGGAGCGCATGGCAATGCTCAAACACGGCATCCAGGACATCCGCTATTTTTGGCAAAACGATCTGCGCTTCCTGGAGCAATTCTAATCCTAGCGAATCGAGGGCCTGATCATGTTGCTCAATGTAAAAACCATCCACAAACCGAAGTCACAGGACGAGGCAATCCAGCTGTTGCAGCAAGCCGGCACCTATCCGCTCTACGGCGGCGGCGCCGCTTTGCAACGCAACCCGCCCGCCGACCTGGAAGCGCTGGTTGACGTGAGCCAATTGGGCTTGGACAGCATCTACGAAGACAAAAACGGGTTGCGGCTGGGCACGCTGCTCACCTTGGAGCGTATGCGCGAACTTTGCGAAGAGCGCGCCGAGTATCCCAAGTTCCGCGCGTTAGCTGCTTTGCTCAAAGAAGACATGCCCGAAACGCTGCGTAATGCCTTTACATTGGGCGATCTGCTCACCGAACGCAACCCGCAATCCATGACGCTCACGCTGCTGGTGGCGTTGGGAACGGTGTTGACACGGCTGGACTTGAAAATGCGCTTGACGGTGGGCGCGTGGTTGAGCTTGCAACAAGACGTGGCACATTTTTTGCTGGAATCTGTGCGCATCACACACGGGCCGAAAGACGGCGTGGTGGCTTACGAGAAAGTTTCGCGCACGCCCGCCGACGCCCCCATTGTCGGCGCGGTGGCGTATGTCTCTCCGTGCGATCATGGCCCGTCGTGTTTTATCTCGCTGGCACTGTGCGGGGTCGCGCCCATGCCCATTGCTCAGCCGAACGTGGCCCAAGCGCTGGCCGAAACCGGCAACATGGAAACGGCACTCGACAATTTGGTGCTCGACCCGCCCGACGACCATTGGGGCAGCCGCGAATATCGCGCAGAAATGGCGCGCGTGCTCAGCCGCCGCGTGTTGCAAAACGCGCTCGAACAAGCGCAACTCAACGCCTAGCATCCTACGAGGAGCAACCTTAGCGATGAAAGTTCCGATTTCCTGGCTTCGGGAATATGTAGATTTCGACATGAGCGTCGAGGAGCTGGCCGAGCGTTTGACGCTGGCTGGTTTGGAAGTGACCGGCATTCGCTACATCGGCATCCCGCAAGGCGAGCCGCCGGAAGGGATCAACTTACCCCCTTCCGATCACCTGGTGTGGGACAGAGAAAAGATCGTGCTGGGCGCGATCCACGAGGTGCGCGCGCACCCCAACGCTGACCGCCTGGTGCTGGCGTTGGTGGACTGGGGCGGGCCGGAGTTGGAGCAGTGCGTGACCGGCGCGCCCAACTTGTTCCCGTACAAGGATCAGGGGCCGCTGGACCCGCCCTTGCTGACGCCCTTCGCCCACGAAGGCGCCGAAGTGATCGACGGACACAAGAACGACGGCAGCCGCATGATCCTCAAAGAACGCAAGCTGCGCGGCATCCCCAACCGCAGCATGGTCTGTTCGGAAAAAGAGTTGGGCATTTCCGACGAGCACGAGGGCATTTTGTTGTTGCACTGGGACGAGTTCGGCCACCTGCCGCCCGGGACGCCTTTCCAAGACGTGCTCGGCGATGCCGTGCTGGACATTGACATGCTGCCGAACATCGCCCGCGCTTACAACATCGTGGGCGTGGCGCGCGAGGTGGCCGCGTTGACCGGTAACCCGTTGCGTCCGCCGTCGCTGGACGTGGAAGCAGAAGGTCCACCGCTCAAAGGCACGGTCAGCATCGAGATCCGCGAGCCGGAACTCAACCCGCGTTTCATGCTGGCGATGATCCGCGATGTGGAAATCCGCCCGTCGCCGCAATGGATGCAGCGGCGTCTGAAGTTTTGCGGGATGCGCCCGATCAACAACATTGTGGACGCTACCAACTACGTGATGTTGGAACTGGGCGAGCCGCTGCACGCCTTCGACTGGGACGTGTTGCAACGGCGCGCGGACGGCCAACCGCCCACCATCATCACGCGCCTGCCCGAACCCGACGAGCATCTGACCACGCTGGACGGCAAAGACCACGCCCTAGACGATTTCAATATTCTGGTCAGTGATACGGCGGGCGCGCTTTCGTTGGGCGGCATCATGGGCGGGTTGGAAAGCGAAATCTGGGACGCCGAGAGTATGAGCCTGGCCGAAGAGCTGAGCGAAGACCAACGCGCGCTTTTCGCCGACCGTCCCACTACGCGCCACGTGCTTTTGGAGGCGGCGTCCTGGAACTTCATCAACATTCGCCGCACCATGCAGAGCCAAAAAATTGACAGCGAAGCCGGGATGCGCTTCAGTCGCGGCGTGCATCCGGCCATGGCCGAGCGCGGTTTGCGCCGTTGCATCGAACTTATGCGCCAGACAAGCGGCGGCGTGGTCGCGCGTGGC
>CAZZNC010000162.1:0-6088 GCA_964655405.1 uncultured Anaerolineaceae bacterium
ACCTCATCGGAGGCTTTTTGTCCACTCCTTTACTGTCAACCTTTGACTGCACCCCTTGGGCAAGTGCAGTTTCGCTACGCCGCTGCCTGCTGTATAATGTCAGGTATCAGATCAAAACTGTACGGCACGGCAGATCGTATTTGGCACAGCCAGACGATTTAGCCTAAGATTATAGAACCTTCTTTGTTTCCAGCCCATGCCCACTTTGGTCGGCATGGTGCAGGGGGATAATTGTGGGGGTGTTGAATGCAGCAATGTCCAAATTGTGGGCGCATTAACCGAGCCGGTGTGGTGTTTTGTGAATACTGTGGAGCCAGCCTAATCGGGCAGCAACCTCTGGACACCAAATCGCTCGACTCGGCCAAAGACGCCGCGCAAATGCCAGACGGCGTAGACGCTGAGGCGTTGGCTAATGTGCGAGCGCAAGGTACGGCCACCTTCAAGGAAGGGGATCACTTGCGCCTAGAAGTCGAAGGTTGCCCAGAGCCGTTGCTCTTTGTGATGAAAGACGAAGCTGTTTTTGGACGCAAAGACCCCGCCACCGGTGCAATGCCAGATATTGACCTGACGCCCTATGCCGGCTATCGGATGGGGGTCAGCCGTCGCCATGCGGCCATTTCGCGCAGTGTCGAACACGGGTTGGACGTGCGCGATTTGGGCAGCAGCAATGGAACATTTTTGAACGGGCAGCAACTGGTGGCCCATCGTCTTTACCGCTTGCGCAACGGCGACGAATTGCGTTTGGGGCAAATGGTAATCCGTTTGCTGTTCGAACCGACGAAGGCCGCTCAATCTGCTCCGGCTGAGGAAAAAGCGCCAGAGACGCCTGCTGAGCAAGCACCCGCGCAGGCTTCAACGACACAACGCCCGTCCCAATCTTCTGCCGAAGACAGCGCGGCGCCCCCTGAGCAAGCCCAACCAGCGGCAGCCGAGCCTGCCAAAGAGGTCGCGGCAAAGAGCGCTCCGTCGCCCGACTCTGCGTCGGCCCCGTCAGCACAAACGCAAAAGGGCCAATCTTCGCCCGCCCAGCAGCCCGCCGCGTCTGCGTCAGAGCCGGAAAAAAAGCCTGCTCAGCCGTCCGGCGCTGCATCTGCCAAAGACACGGGCACCGCATCAGAAAAATCGTCGCAGTCGTCGTCCGACCCTTCAGACAAAGACAAGCGTGGCTGAAAACCCTTGAGGTTTGACCAGCCGCGCTTGTTGTCGTGGTTTCGATACGTTCAGGGGAGCGTCAGGCTAGCTTCCCAAAATTTTCACAACGTCGTTGCGTGCGCGTGACGCTGCATATAGCACCATGCCCATTTTGACATCGCGTTCCACCAGCACCGCCAACGCAGCACGCCCCGCGGGATAAACGATCATCACGCCGTCTTCCCCTTCCATCAAAAGCCGCTGCAACTCGCCTTGTGCCAAACGGCCCAGTGTGCGCTCTGCCAGCCCGATGAGCGTGGCGGCCATGGCTGCCACCTGCGGGCTGCTGGTGGGGTTTTCCGTGAAATTTTCGTCGTCCCCCGGAGGATACGCGGCAACGAGCAGGCCGTCAATGTTCACGATCACGGAGGCTATGACCCCTGGAACAGCTGCGTGTAACGTGCGCAGGGTACGCTCCAGGATTTCGCTGCGATACTCTCTTACCATGAGTCTCTCCCACGGCCAAACGCCTGTCTCAGTATTGCGTTGCGCAACACGCCGCCCAAACGTTCCCTAGTATAGCTTGTTTGGTCGCAGTTTGCGGGATTTTCGGTGTAGGCAAGCGTTTCGTAGCGCACACCGGCCCGCGCCCTAATCCTTCAGCATCGGGATGTTGATCCCGTGTCGCCGTGCGGCGGCAATCGCTTCGGGATACCCCGCGTCCACATGGCGTGCAATGCCCATGCCCGGGTCGGTGGTCAACACACGTTCCAAGCGGCGCGCCGCTTCCGGCGTGCCGTCTGCCACGATCACCTGTCCGGCGTGCTGACTGTAGCCGATGCCCACGCCGCCGCCGTGATGGAAGCTGATCCATGTGGCGCCGCCCACCGCGTTGATCAGCGCATTGAGGATCGGCCAGTCCGAAATGGCGTCCGAACCGTCGCGCATTCCTTCGGTTTCGCGGTTGGGGGAAGCCACCGAGCCGGAATCCAGATGATCGCGCCCGATCACAATCGGCGCGCTGACCACGCCGGAAGCCACCATCTCGTTGAACTTCAGCCCGGCTCTGGCACGTTCCCCGTAGCCCAGCCAGCAGATGCGCGCGGGCAGCCCTTGGAACTCAACTTCGCGCTGTGCCATCTTGATCCAGCGCACCAAATGTTCGTCTTCGGGGAACAGCTCCAAGATCGCCTCATCGGTGCGGTAAATATCTTCCGGATCGCCGGAAAGCGCCACCCAACGGAACGGCCCTTTGCCTTCGCAGAAAAGCGGGCGAATGTAAGCGGGCACAAACCCGGGATAGTCGAATGCGTTCTTGACGCCCTGGTCATAGGCGCGCTGGCGCAAATTGTTCCCGTAGTCGAAGACCACTGACCCCCGCGCCTGGAAATCCAACATAGCTTGGCAATGTACGGCCATTGTTTCCAGCGAGCGGCGCGTATATTCTGCCGAATCGCTTGCACGCAGCGCGTTGGCTTCTTCCAAGCTCATGCCGCGCGGCACGTAGGAAAGCGAATCGTGTGCCGATGTTTGGTCGGTCACCACATCCGGCACGATGCCCATTTCTACCAAGCGGGGGAACACATCGCCCGCGTTGCCGATCAATCCGACCGAAAGGGCTTCGCCGCGTTCTTTGGCGCTCATCACCCGGGCCAAAGCGTCGTCGAGGTTGTCCGTGACCACATTAACGTAGCGCATCCGCAAACGCCGCTGGGCCATGTGGGGGTCAACTTCCACGATCAACGCCACGCCCTCGTTCATAGTGACTGCGAGCGGCTGAGCGCCGCCCATTTCGCCCAAACCGGCGGTCAGCACGAATTTGCCCTTCAAGCTGCCCCAGCCTTCTTTTTGGGCAAGCGTGCCGAGCGTTTCGTAAGTGCCTTGCAAGATGCCCTGTGTGCCGATGTAAATCCACGAACCGGCGGTCATTTGCCCGTACATGATCAAACCCTGGCGCTCCAGCGCGTCGAAGTGCTCTTGCGTGGCCCAAGCCGGTACCAAGTTGGAGTTGGCGAGCAGCACGCGCGGGGCGTCTGTGTGTGTTTTGAAGACGGCGACCGGTTTACCGGATTGCACCAACAGCGTTTCGTCGTTTTCCAACGCGCGCAGCGTGGCGATGATCGCATCGAACGCTTCCCAGTTGCGAGCGGCGCGTCCTCGGCCCCCGTAAACGATCAAATTGTCGGGGTCTTTGGCTACGTCGGGGTCCAAATTGTTCATCAACATGCGCAAGGCGGCTTCTTGTTGCCACCCTTTGCAGCTTATTTTCGTGCCCCTGGGGGCATGGATCACACGAGGCATAGTATTTTCTCCGTCAAAAACTATTTTGCTCCGGTCTGCCCTCTATTCTAGCACCCCCGCTCAAAAAGACACAGAGCCGCGCCAACCGAAGTGCGGTCGGTGATCGCCACGTAGCCGTAGGGCACGCGCCGCTACCGGCCCTTTGCGCCCTGCGCTATAATCCTCCACGTCATACAACCTGATCTCGTGAAACAAAGGTAAACGACCCACTATGAACATCGTGCAATCTGTCGCCGAGCGGCTCATTGACAACGTGGCGCAGGTAATCATCGGCAAACGTGCGGAAATTCGCCTCACGGTGTTGGGGCTGCTTTGCCAGGGACATATCCTGATCGAAGATGTCCCCGGCGTGGGCAAGACGATGTTGGCACGCGCGTTGGCGCGTTCTATCGGCGCTTCATTCAGTCGCATTCAATTTACGCCGGATATGTTGCCCTCGGACGTGACCGGCGTTTCGGTCTACAACCAGCGCAGCGGTGAGTTTGAGTTCCACCCCGGGCCGATCATGTCCCAGATCGTGCTGACGGACGAGATCAACCGCGCCACGCCCAAAACGCAAGCGGCGCTGCTGGAGGCGATGGAAGAGCGGCAGGTTACCGTAGATGGGCACACCTACCCACTGCACGAGCCGTTTTTGGTCATTGCCACGCAGAACCCCATTGAATATGAGGGCACGTTTCCGCTGCCAGAAGCGCAGCTCGACCGCTTCATGTTGCGCATCCGCCTCGGCTACCCCACGCCGCAAGAAGAGATCGCCATGCTGGACTCGCAACAATATCAGCATCCGCTTGCCACCTTGCAGCAAGTTGTTTCGGTGGAAGATCTGCTCGCGGCACAGCAAGCTGTGCGGCAAATTTACTTGAACCAGGATGTCAAAACCTATATTGTGAACTTGGTCACCATGTCGCGCCAACATCCCGACGTATATTTGGGCGCCAGTCCGCGCGGCGCGTTGACGCTTTTCCGCACCGCGCAAGCACGCGCCGCCATCGCCGGACGCGACTACGTGTTGCCGGACGACATCAAGGCGCTGGCCGAACCGGCGCTCGCGCATCGCATCATCATTGGGCCGAATGCACGCATCAAGGACATTTCCGCCAGCGCCATTGTGCAAAATATCCTGGATGTGGTGCCCGTGCCAGGGGCGACCGTTGGCACGCGCTACTAACCCGCCCGTTACCGGCTGAGCCATGTCCAATCGTCGCAACACCTTCTATTTGCTGATTCTCTTTTCGCTGCTGGCTTGGCTGGTGAGCGGCAGAACGTTTTTGCTGCATCTGGCCTATGTGGGTTTTGGTGTGCTGGCGGGCGCTTATCTTTGGTCGCGTATGGCGGTCAACTGGGTGAGCATCGCTCGTTACACACAAACGCGCCGCGCACAAGTGGGGCAGCCGCTGGTGGAGCACTTCAGCGTGCGCAACACCGGCCTGGTGCCCAAGCTGTGGTTGGCTGTGTTGGATCATTCCTCATTGCCGCACCACAACGCCAGCCATGTCGTGCCCACGCTGTTGCCGCGTCGCCGTTATGAGTGGCAGGCGAGCACGGTTTGCACGCGGCGGGGCGTCTTCACACTCGGCCCGATGACCGTGCTCAGCGGCGACCCCTTCGGCTTGTTCCAATTTCCGCGCCGCATCGAAGCCACTGCCCAAGTGATCGTCTACCCGCTGACCGTGCCGATACATCGCTTCGCCACGCCCATCGGCCCGCTAAGCGGTGGGCGCGCCATTCGCCGCCGTGCGCACTTCATCACCACCAACGCGGCGGGCGTGCGCGAATATCAGCCCGGGGACAGCTTCAACCGCATTCACTGGCGCAGCACCGCGCGCCGTCGGCGGTTGATGGTGAAAGAATTTGAGCTTGATCCATTGGGCGATGTGTGGATTTTTCTCGATCTTTCGCGCGCTTCTCTGGTGGAACGTCCCGAAGCGACGGACTTTCGTGGGCTGCCGCCGCAACTGCCCCCTTCCACCGCCGAGTATGGCATTGTGGCGGCTGCTGCACTGGCGCAATATTTCGTGAACAAGGGGCGTGCGCTTGGTTTTGTCACCTACAGCCCACAGCGCGAGATCGTGCAGCCGGATCGCGGGCCGCGTCAACTTTTGCGCGTGCTGGAGATTTTGGCGACGGCGCGCAGCGAGAGCGAACAAGCCTTGCAGCACATGCTGGCGCTGGAAGCGCATTTGTTGGGACGCGGCACCACTGCGATCATCGTCACAGCGTCCCAAGACCCCGCTTGGGCAGCGGAAGCCTACGCGCTGGCGCGGCGCGGTGTGCGTTTGATCGCCGTGCTGATCGATCCGGTCAGCTTCGGCGCGCCGTCCGCCAACCACACGGATTTCCGCGCGATGGTGGAAGCGGCGGGCGCGTTGGTTTACACCGTGCAGCAAGACGCCGACCTGACCGCCGCGCTCAGCTACACGCCGAGCGCGCGGCTGCACGCCGTCGGGTGATGCAAAAAGGATCTGTTGTGTTCACTGCCCCCCTTTCTCCGTTGCGCCACCGCTGGCTGTATGTGACCGTCTTCACCGGCGGCATGACCACGTTGGCCGTTGAGCTTTCCGCCTCGCGCTTGCTGGGCAATGTCTTCGGCACGAGCAACATTGTTTGGGCCAACATCATCGGCCTGATCTTGATTTACCTGGCCGTCGGCTACACG
>CAZZNC010000163.1:0-6086 GCA_964655405.1 uncultured Anaerolineaceae bacterium
CCAGCGCGAAAAAGCCCGCGCTGACGTCACCCGCCCCGCTGCGGCGCGCACGTCGTCCGCCGACCCGCCACGTTGCGGCGGTCGGCGACCTCGCGCGCGCCGCGTGTTTTTCCGCCCCCATTTGCAGACGCGCTATACTCGCCACCAGCAAAACGGACGGCGAGCGTTCGGAAGGAACCACGCGGCTACGTGATGAGCACACGGCGGATTTTGCTGCTCGAACCCTACGACACCGGCTCACATAGGGCGTGGATGCACGGCTACCAAGCCCATAGCGCGCACGATGTGCGCATCTTGAGCTTGGAGGGGCAGTTTTGGCAATGGCGCATGTTGGGCGGCGCGGTGACCTTGACCGCGCGCTATCGGGCGTTGGACTGGCCGCCGGACGTAATCGTCGCTTCGGACATGCTGGACATGACCACGTTTTTAGCGCTAACCCGCCCGCAAACGGCGCATGTGCCGGTGGCGCTGTATTTTCATGAAAACCAACTCACCTATCCGCGCGGCCCACGCCAAAAATTGCAGCAGCATTACGCCTTCATCAACTACGCCAGCGCGTTGGCTGCGGACGCGATCTTTTTCAACAGCGCTTTTCACCGGCAAGTGTTCTTCGAAGAACTGCCACGCTTGCTCAAGCATTATCCCGACCACAACAACCTGGAGACAGTCGCAACGCTGCGCGCCCGTAGCGACGTGCTGCCGGTGGGCGTGGACTTGCACCGCTACGATGCTCACCGCCCCAACGTCCCGCGTGATCCCGTCGCCCCGCTGTTGATTCTCTGGAATCACCGTTGGGAATATGACAAGAACCCGCGTCCATTCTTCGACGCACTTTATACGCTGGCGGCAGAAAACATACCGTTCCGCGTGGCGCTGGTCGGGGAAAACACACGACAACACCCACAAGAATTCATCGAGGCGCGAGAGCGCCTTGGGGAGCGCGTCGAGCACTTCGGATACGTGGAGCACTTCGCAGACTACGCACGGCTGCTTTGGCAAGCCGATATAGCGGTCAGCACGTCCGAACAGGACTTTTTCGGCATAGCAACGGTGGAAGCGATCTACTGCGGCTGTTGGCCGATTTTGCCCAAACGTTTGAACTATCCGGCGCTCGTGCCGCCGACGTATCAACGGAACGTGCTCTACACGAGCGAGGCGGAGCTGTTGCACAAGCTGCGCGAGCGGCTGCGCACCCCACGCCCCGCACCGCCTGCGCTGCGCGCACATGTGGCCGCTTTCGATTGGCGCGTGATGGCCCCACACTATGATGCCGCATGGACAGCCCTGGCAGAAAAGCGCGCACCTTGACGAATGTCTGCTGAGCTTTTATGCTAGGGCGCGTCTGAAGCACAACTCGAAGGCTCGTTATGTCCTCGTCATCTGAACTGATCGCACTTTCGGAAACAGAGCGCGCACTGCATGAAAAACTCGTCGCCCTTTACGGCGAGAAACGCGGCACAGCGGCGCATAAGCGGCTGATGCAAATGTTGGAAGACTTCCGCGCCGCTCACCCCGATTGGGCAACGCCCCGCAGCGCACCCAGCGAGCGCGTCACCGAACGGGACGTGATGCTAATCAGCTACGCCGACACACTGCAAGAACCGGGAGTCCCACCGCTGCGCACGTTGGAGCGCTTCTTGCGTCAGCGCTTGTGGGGGACAGTCTCCACCGTGCACATTTTGCCGTTCTTCCCCTACTCATCTGACGATGGCTTTGCCGTGATGGATTACAAAGCGGTCAATCCTGCGCTGGGCACATGGGAAGACGTGCGGCGCATCGGGCAGAGCTTCAAACTGATGTTCGACGCCGTGATCAACCACATTTCCGCACAAAGCGCCTGGTTCCGCGCCTTTTTGGAAGGCGACCCCGCCTACCGCGATTCTTTTATCGTGGTAGACCCTAGCACCGATCTTTCCGGCGTGGTGCGCCCGCGTGACCTGCCGCTGCTGACGCCTTTCCAAACGCGCTGGGGCGACGAAAAATATGTCTGGACGACCTTTAGCGCCGACCAAGTAGACCTCAACTATGCTGATCCAAACGTGCTGCTGCGCATCGTGGATGTGCTGCTATTTTACGTCAGCCAGGGCATGAGCTTTGTACGGCTGGATGCCATCGCCTATTTGTGGAAGGAAATCGGCACGGGCTGCATCCACCTTTGGCAAACGCACACCGTGGTCAAGCTCTTTCGCAGCGTGCTCGACTACGTGGCGCCGCATGTGGCAATCATCACCGAAACCAACGTGCCGCACGCCGAAAACATCTCCTACTTCGGAGACGGCACAGACGAAGCCCAGCTCGTCTACCAATTCACGCTGCCGCCGCTGACATTGCACGCCTTCGCCACCGAGGATGCTTCGATCCTCAGCGAATGGGCGGCAAGCATCGAGCCACCTTCCGACCGCGCCACCTTCTTCAATTTCACCGCCTCGCACGACGGGATCGGCGTGCGTCCGGCAGAAGGCATTTTGACCGAGGCGCAAATCCAGACGCTTGTGGAACGCACACTGGCACACGGGGGCGCGGTTTCCTACAAACGCAACGGGGACGGCTCACACAGCCCCTACGAGCTGAACATCAACTACTTTGACGCCCTTTCCGACCCGCGTGCTGCCGAGCCGTTGGCTGTGCAGGCGCGGCGGTTCATCGCTTCCCAAGCGATCCAACTGGCTTTCGTGGGGATGCCCGGCATCTACATCCATAGTTTGCTCGGCTCGCGGAGCTGGCACGAAGGCGTCGAGCGTGCCGGTCACAAACGTTCGATCAACCGCGAAAAATTGAACTTCCGAGAAGTGGATGAGGCACTGGAAAACGACACACTGCGCCGCCAAGTCTTCCTCGCCTACCGCACGCTGATCGCTGCACGCATCCGCCAAAAAGCCTTCCACCCCAACGGGCCGCAAACCGTGCTGCGCTTGCATCGGCGCGTCTTTGCACTATTGCGGCAATCGCCGGAAGGGGACGAGCACGTCTTGGCGCTGCACAGCGTCACCAACCAACCGGTAACGTTGAAACTGAGTGATGCCAACGCACACGGGGTATCCGGCTGGCAAGATTTGCTCAGCGACGCGCACTTTGCAGCGGACGACGTGCTGATGCTCGAACCGTATCAAGTGCTGTGGCTGCGCGCGCAGCACTGAACACACGGTCGAGCCGTGTAGGAGGGAAGAAAGATGGTCTCCAAAGCGGCGTTCACGGAGCACGTCAGCAGCGCTTACCAGCACCTTTACGACTTCGTGCGCCTGCGTAACCATCCGCTCACGCAACTGTTGCTCGACGCGACGATCAGTCCCAAAGAGCGTGGGTGGCAAATGCACCGTTTGCTGCTCGACATCATCGACGAACTGGACCCCGGCCCCAGCGCCCCCCCCTATTCCAAAGAATGGCGACGCCATCGGCTGATGGTGCTGCGCTATATCGAAGCCATTGACCCGCAAGCCGTCGCCGACCAGCTGGCGATCAGCCGTCGCCAATATTACCGCGAGTACGCCGCCGCGCTCAGCGCGATCACCGATCTGCTTTGGGAACGGTGCGCCAAGTGCGCCGCTGCCGAAGCCGACGACGCTCACGCCGACGCCATGCAATACGAGCTGGCACGCATCAGCCAACACGACACCTTCGCCCACCTGTCGGCGGTCGTGGATGGCGTGGTGCTGGTGCTGCACAGGGTGCTGGTGCAAAATCAAATCGCGGTGGAGTTGGATCTGCCGGAGAGCATCGCGGCGGTTTCGGTGGCGCAAAGTTTGCTGCGGCAAGTGTTGGTCGGGGCACTGGGCTATTTGGCCGACCACACGACCAACACCACCGTACACATCGCGGCAGAAGCTCACGACGAAAGTGCCTTTTTGCGCTTGGAGCTGGGCGCTCCGGCCCCCGTTCCCTTGTCGGACGCCGAAGCGCGCGCAGCTTATTTGCGTGAAATGCTGCAAGTGGCCCATGCAGACGTGGCGTTGCTGCGGGACGAAAATGGCGCGCCGGTAGGCTTCGAGCTGACCTTGCCGATACAATACGAGCGCACGGTCTTGGTAGTGGACGACAACGAGGACACGTTGGCGCTTTTCAAGCGCTATCTGTCCCCCAACCGCTACCGCGTGATCACGACCAGTTCCGCGCGCGCGGCCATTGAGCTGGCGCGAGATATGCAGCCGGACGCGATCATCCTGGACTTGATGATGCCCGAACAAGACGGCTGGGACGTGCTCCAACACTTGACCAATCAATCGGAGACGGCGCACATCCCGATCATGATCTGTAGTGTGCTCAAACAACAAGAGCTGGCGCTGTCGTTGGGCGCGGCGGCCTATCTGCCCAAACCCTTAACCGAACAAGAGTTGTTAGAAACGTTGCACGCCCTGCACGAAACCGCGCTGCCGGATGGCGCACACAGCGAGCGTTGAGAGCAGCGTGATGTTCTCTGTCCTCCCCACCCCTTCGGAATCCGACACCTTCCAAGAAAGCCTCGAACATCTGCGCTCGGAAGCCTTCAAAGTCATGTTGTGGATGACGGGGGCGCTGGGATGGGTGTGGTTTTCGTGGTCGCTGTGGCCGCACGACCGCCGCGATGTGCCGCTTTCTCCGCGCACATGGGCGCTCAGCGGGACATTGGTGGCCGTGACACTGCTCAGCTATGCACTGCGGCGTTGGTGGCTTTATGGCGCGATGGTGTTTTTTGTGGTGGGCTTCGTGGGCGTTGTCACCGGCACACTGAGCGCGCTCGCCTCGGCCAACATCGCCTATATGTATCTGTTGCCGGTGATCTTCGCCAGTGTGCTTTTGGGGCAAAGCGCACTGATCGCGGTTACGGGCAGCGTGGCCGTACTGATGGCCGGAGTAAGCATGACATCGCCCGCGCTGAGCTGGATGCAATTGGTGCTCCCCGCACTGATCATCGCGCTGACGGCTGTGGCGCTTTCCATTTCCACCAACAATCTGCACACGGCGCTGGCCTGGGCGCTGCACGGCTATCGGCAATCGCACGAAAATGCACTGCTGGCGCGGGAACGTAAAGCCCGTTTGGAACAAGCGCTCAAGAGTTTGGACAAGGCCATGACCAAGCTCCAACGCACCAACGTGCGCTTGGTGCAGGTGAGCCACCAAGCAGAAGAAGCGCGGCGGCTCAAGCAGCAATTCGCCCAAACGATCAGCCACGAGTTGCGCACGCCGCTCAACTTGATCGTGGGCTTCACCGAAACGATGATCAAATCGCCGGAGTATTATGGCGGCCCGCTGCCCCCCGCCTATTTACGCGATCTGAGCGTGGTCTATCGCAACGCCAGCCATTTACAGAGCCTGGTCAACGACGTGCTCGACCTGGCGCGGCTAGAGTCCGCTTATATGAGCCTTGACGCGCAAGAGCTGGACATCCGCAGTGTAATCGAGGACGCGGTCAACACGGCGCGCGGACTGGTGGAACGGCGCGGCTTGGTGCTGCAAACGGATTTCGCGCCGGACTTGCCCCCGGTGTGGGGCGACGCGGTGCGCTTGAAGCAAGTTTTGCTCAATTTGCTGAACAATGCAGCGCGTTTCACCGAACGGGGCGGGGTAACCGTGCGCGCCTTCGCTTGTGAAGACGAAGTGATCGTTGCGGTGGAAGATACCGGCATCGGTATTCCGCCTGAAGACCTGACCCATGTTTTTGAGTCTTTCCGCCAACTGGAAAACCCGATGCAACGCCGCACAGAAGGGGCAGGCTTGGGGTTGGCAATCAGCAAACAGCTGATCGATCTACACGGCGGACGGATTTGGGTGGAAAGCGAAGTCGGGGTAGGCAGCACGTTTTTCTTCAGCTTGCCGGTGCGTCCGGTGGAAACGTTGGCGTTGGACGAGCGCGTGTTAGACGTTTCTACCGACGAGAGCCACCCGCACGCCAAGCACGTTGTGCTGGTCGTCACGCGCAGCCCCTCATCGGCGGCGCTGCTTTCGCGCCATTTGCTGGACTACCGCACGGTGATCGTATCCGATCTCGCCCAAGCGCAAATCGCCGCGCGGCAGCTTTTGCCCCGCGCTGTGATCCTGGATACGAACGCCGAGGAAATTGCCCGTTTGCAGCCAGAGGCCCTGGCTCAGCTTTTCGGGCTGCCCAATTTGAG
>CAZZNC010000164.1:0-6078 GCA_964655405.1 uncultured Anaerolineaceae bacterium
CAATCCCTCCGGTTTTGACCCGCACATCCACAGCTCCAGCGAGCTGGGCATCCCCTTCTTTTCCATTTACGACACGCTCGTGTATCGCCATCCGCAAACGATGGACTTTGTGCCCGGGCTGGCGGAGTATTGGGAGATGGCCGAGGATGGGCTTTCGTGGACGTTCTACTTGCGCCACGATGTGAAGTTCCACGACGGCGAGCCTTTCAATGCCCGAGCTGTTGCTGCCACGTTAGATCGCGTCACCGATCCCGAGATCGGCTCGCGCAAGGCGCGTTTGCTGCTCGGCCCGTATACCGGTTACACCATCGAGGACGACTACACGATTACGCTACACCTTTCCGAACCTTACGCGCCGCTGCTGGACGCGCTGAGCCAGGTCTACCTGGGCATCGCCAGCCCCAAGGCGCTGGCCGAGTATACCAAGAACAGCTACCAGTGGCACCAGGTGGGCACGGGACCGTATAAGCTGGCCGAGGTCGTCCCCGGCGAGCGGATCGTGCTGCGCCGTAACGAGGATTACGCCTGGGGGCCGGTCTTTAACGCGCCGAGCACGGAACGTTCACTGGACACGGTCGAGTTTCGCTTCTACGAAGACCCGCCCACGCGCAGCCTGGCGCTGGAAAGCGGCGAAGTGCAGATGATCGGCGAGCTGTTGCCCACCGACGCCGAGTTGCTGCTCGGCAACACCGCGCTGCGCATCTACCGCGTGCCGATTGCGGGGTTGCCGCAGCAGTTCATGTTCAACACCGCCAAAGCGCCCACCGACGAGCAAGCGGTGCGCCAGGCGCTGATCTTCGCCACCAACCGCACCGCGATTGTGGACGCAGTTTTCCAGGGACAATCGCCGGTGGCGCACGGCCCGCTGACTGCCGTCACCCCGTTTTACGATTCCAGTGTGGAGCGGCTCTACCCCTACGATCCCGACTATGCGCGGGAGTTGCTGGCGACCGCCGGTTACACGGATAGCGACGAGGACGGCATCTTGGACCGCGACGGCGAGCCGCTCAAACTGACGGTGGTCTTTGCGCCCTGGAACCAAATGGCAGACGTGGCGCAGTTGCTGCAAAGCCAGTGGCGCGAGGTGGGCATCGAAACCGAGCTGATCTTGGAGCCGGACTACCCTTCGCTGAAGGCGCGCGCCGACAGCGGCGACTATCACCTGATCGCGTTCTACGATTTCGGCGTGGACGCGAGCCTGCTCAACAGCTTCTACCTCAGCGACGGGCCGAACAACTGGGCGCGCTACCAGGGTGAGGAGCTGGACGGCTGGCTGCACGAGGCCACGCGCCAGGCCGACCCCGAAACGCGCGCTGCGCTCTACCGCTCGGCGCAGCAGCGCATCATGGAGCAGGCCGTGATCCTGCCCATCCGTGAATACGTGAATTTGGACGGGGCCACCACCAAGCTGGACGGCGTGATCTTCAGCGCGCAAGGTTGGTGGCCGCTGTTGCGCAACTTCCAGTTGCTCCCCTAGCGTGGCCGGATCATGAGCGCGTGGCTGGTGCGGCGGATCGGCGCGGCGGTGCTTTCCGCGTGGCTGGTGCTGACGCTGGCCTTTTTCGCGCTGCGCTGGCTCCCTGGCGACGCGCTCGACGCGACGATGGCGCGCGCGGGCTGGTCGGCGGAAGCAATCGCCGCGCGCCGCGCCGAGCTGGGCCTGGACGCGCCCCCCGCGCGCCAGTACGTGGCCTATTTGGGCGGCGTGCTGCGCGGCGACTGGGGGCGCTCGCTGATCTCCGGCCAGGCGGTCACCGAGAAGATCGCGCAAAACGCGCGCCCCACCGTGACGCTGGCGGTGGCGGCGCTGTGGGTGGCGCTGGCGCTGGGCGTGACGTGGGGCGTGCTGGCAGGCGCCACACCCTGGCGCTTCACCCGCTACGGCGCGGAGGCGCTGGCCGCGTTGGCGCTGGCGACCCCTGTTTATTGGACGGCCACGCTCGCTATTTACCTCTTCGCGGTGCTGCTGGGCTGGCTGCCCGGGACGGGCGGCGACGGTGTGCGCGCGCTGATTTTGCCCGCGCTGGTGTTGGGCTTCCACGCGGCGGGCGGGGTTGCGCAGGTGACCGCGCGCAGCTTGCGCGAAGCCTGGGCCGAGGACTTCGTGCGCACGGCGCGCGCCAAAGGGCTGCCCGCCTGGGACGTGCTGGATCACGTGTTGCGCGTGGGGCTGCTGCCGGTGATCGCGGTGGCGGCGTTGCAACTGAGCTTTTTGCTGGGCGGCACGGTGATCACCGAAACGATCTTCGTGCGGCAGGGGCTGGGGCGCGTGTTTTTGGACGCGATCACCGACCGTGACTATCCGGTAGTGCAGGGGCTGGTGGTGCTGGCCGCGCTGAGCGTCAACGTGGTACACACGCTGGCCGACGTGCTTTACGCGCTGGTTGACCCGCGTTTGCGGCGGGAGGCGTAACGGTGCGCTGCGACAACGTGCGGCTGTGCGTGGCGGGCGGGCTCATCGCTGCGATGGTGCTGCTGGCGCTCGGCGCGCCCTGGCTGGCCGCTTACGAGCCGCGCGCAGCGGTCGCCGAGCCGCTGCAAGCCCCCTCCGCCGCGCATGGGTTCGGCACGGACTTGCTCGGGCGGGACGTTTTCAGCCGCACGCTCTACGGCGGGCGGCGGATGCTCGTCATCGCGGCGCTGGCGTTGCTGGTGACCGTGCCGCCCGGGCTGGCGGTTGGCGTGGCGGCAGGCTACGCGGGCCGCTGGGTCGACGCGGCGCTGATGGCGCTGGTGGACGCGATGCTCGCCTTCCCTAGCTTGCTGCTGGCGTTGGCGTTGGTGGCTTTGGTGGGGCGCGGCACGGTACAGATCGCGGTAGCGGTCGGTGTGGCAGGCGTGCCCACCTACGCGCGCATGGCCCGCGCCGCCGTGTTGGAAGCGCGCACCCGTCCGTTTGTGGAAGCGGCACGGGCGCTTGGCACCCCGCCGCTGCGCATCATGGCCTGGCATATCGTGCCCACCGTCGCGCCGACGCTGGCCGCGTTCGCGGGCGTTTCGTTGAGCTGGGCGCTGCTGAACAGCGCCGCGTTGACCTTTCTGGGCTATAGCGGGGACATCAGCGCGCCGGACTGGGGCGTGATGCTCGCCGAAGGGCGCGCCGTTTTCCGCACCGCGCCCTGGGTAGCACTGGCCCCGGGCGTCGCGCTGAGTGCGCTGGTGTTGGCGCTGAACGGAGTGGCGCACGGGTTGGCCTTGCCGCCGCGCCGGTAGGTGCGCCGCTGCGTGGCTATTGCGGCGCAAACGTGGGCGGTGCAGGTGCGCGCACTGTAAAGCGGATTTCGCCGGAAACCGCTTCCCCTACCCAAACCCCCTGGTCGTTCGCATACTCCGGAAAGGGTGTGGCGGTGGCGTCCGACGGCATCACGGCGAGCAGGCTGCCCGTGCTGGTGTTGCGGTAAAAGGCGCGGATGCGGTAGTCCCCGGGCTGCAAGCCGATCCCTTGCAAAGTGGCTGCCGAAATGCGGTACGTTTGGTGGCAGCGCGCCCGCGCGCCCAGTAAGTGCAACCCCACTTGGTCGGGAAAGTACGGCGGCGGGCTGTACGTGTCCGGCTGGTCGCGCAGCGCCGCAGCGTTGCCCACGCTGGTAATTTGCAACGTGACGCCCTGCACCGCGTCGTTGCCGGTCAGGATGGGCGGGCGGTTGGGAACGTGCAAAATCAGCGGGCCGCTGGATGTGTTGATGAAGGTCACGCGCACGGTCAGCGGCTCTCCGAAGGTGATCGCGTCGCTATCCAACGAAATTTCTAGCTTGAGCGCGTCTTTTTGGTTGCTGCGAAAGCCGAGCACCGAGCGATTGTTGCCCCCGATGGGGGCGGCGAGGTTGGTGCACAGCGTGCCCCGGCGCACATTGGGATAGTAGCGCGGGACGAGGATGGCCGTAGCTATCAGCACGCCGGCAATGATGAGTGTGAGGTATTTGCGGTTGATGGACTCAACCGATGGTCTGGAAAATCGTGGTCGTCTTCTGCGTGCGCTCACAAGCCCCTCATCCTTTGTTGCCGAGCCATGTTCGTATGGACACGATCACATCGTCCGGCGCGACCGTCTGCGCCTCCAACCAACGGATGCCGCTATCGTGTCCGCGAAACCATGTGTACTGACGGCGAATGAAAACGCGCGTTTGCCGCCGAATGGCCGCTACCGCGTCCTCGTAGCTTGCTTCACCGGCGAGGTGGGCTTTCCATTGGATGTATCCCAACCCACTCATGGCCGGACAGTCCCAAGTATAGCCTGCATCCAATAATCTGCGCACCTCGGCGAGCAGACCCGTTTCCAACATGCGTTCGATGCGCGCATCGGCGCGCGCGTAAAGCTGCTCGCGCGGCAGCGTCAGGCCCAGTTGCAAGATGCGATAGGGCGGGGGGCTTTTGCGCTGTAGCGCGCTGATAGGTTGCCCTGCTTCGAGGCACACTTCCAACGCGCGCACCACGCGCCGCACGTTGCGCGGGTCAATGCGCGCCGCCGCGACCGGATCGCGTTGTTCCAAGCGCGCGTGCAGCGCTGCCGCGCCGTGCTCTGCCGCGTATTGCTCCAGCTCCGCGCGCAAAGCCGGATTGGGTGGCACTTCGGGGATGCCCCAGCCTTCCACAACTGCCGTGATGTATTGCCCCGTGCCGCCTACCAACAGCGGCACGTGTCCGCGCGCGTGGATGGCTTCGATGGTCGCATACGCCGCGCGCTGATATTGTGCCAGTGTGTAGACTTGATCCGGCGTCACCACGTCCAGCAAGTGATGGGGCGCAGCGGCGCGCTCGGCAGGCGTGGGCTTGGCCGTGCCGATCTCCATTTCGCGGTAAATCTGGCGGCTGTCCGCGCTGACGATCTCTCCGTCCAACGCGCGCGCCAGGCGCACGGACAGCGCCGTTTTGCCGCTGGCCGTCGGCCCGAGCAGCACGACCAGCGGGCGCTGCTCACCAACTGAGGGCATCGCGTATCACCTCCACTTGCCACCTGTTCCCCTGCACGGCCACCGCTGCCACGTCCACGCGCCAGGGAACGTCGTCCAGCGCGTGCGCCAGCAAATAGGCTTGGGCCGCTTCCAACACGTGCGCGCGTTTGTGCGGCCCCACGCTTTCCAACGCCGCGTCGAGTGCCGCTTGCAGCGGCCCGCGCCGTGTGCGCACTTCCACGAAGACGACCGTTTCCCCGTCGCGCGCCACGATGTCCAGTTCCAACGGGCCGGCCCGCCAGTTGCGCGCCAGGATGGTATAACCGGCGCGCTGCAAGTGTTGGGCGACCCACGTTTCGCCCCGTTGTCCGAGTTCGTATGCCGTGTTGGGCATGGCTGCTCCCTCTTGGATGCGCTGCCGTCTATCTTGCCAACGATTTTAGGATCGTGCTAGAATCAGCCTCATAAAGACCCCGTCCAAAGTGAAAAATTAAGGAGCGCTGCGGATGACCGTGCTCAACATCTTGAAGCAGGCCGACATATTTTACGACTTGACCGACACGCAGTTGGAGCTAGTGGCTTCGATCTGCGAAGAAAACGTTTTTGACAAGGGCGAGCTGATCTTTGCCGAAAACAGCCCGGGCAAGGAAATGTACGTGATTGTGGAAGGCGAAGTTGCCATCGAACTCGATCCCGCGCTGGTAGGACGCACCGATGTCACCGGCCCGCAAGTGCTCACCGTGTTGGGGCGCTGGCAGGTTTTCGGCGAAGTGGCCTTGGTGGACGAGGGCGTGCGTTCTGCTTCGGCGCGCTGTGTGCGTCGTGACACGCGCGTGCTCATCATCCCGCGCGAAAAGCTGATGTTGCTTTGCGACACCTCTCCCCAGCTCGGCTACCGCTTGATGCGCAACCTGGCGATGAAAATCCGCCACACCGATCTGCAAATCCGTACCCAGCTCACTTGGGGGTCTCGGAATGATGCGTGAGCGCGGGGCTGCTGACGGTCGGCGCAATCTTATGTTATAGGGTGTCCGCTCTGGTGCTGGGGCGGGCGTTTTCTTGTTGAAGGGGAGCACGTGAAGGTTTACGGAAGGTGGAACGCATGAATGTCGAAGTGGTCACGATAGGCACAGAATTGTTGCTGGGGGAAATTGTGGACACCAACGCGACGTACATTGCCCGCCAA
>CAZZNC010000165.1:0-3147 GCA_964655405.1 uncultured Anaerolineaceae bacterium
CGCGCTATCAGCAGCGGCTGATTGATATGTTCCCGCCCTTTGAGGCGCTGCGCCCCACCGTGCCCTTCGAGGTGCTGCCCACGTTGGGCGCCGACGAGGAAAATGCCGTCCAATTGCTGCTGACGCAGGAAGAAAACACGCTCACACCCACCAGCGTCCCGACCGAAGCCGCCCCCGCCAAAAGCACGCCCACCCCCACCGACGACGGCGGCATCCCCGTCGGCATGGCGCCCACCGTGCCGCCGACGCCGCTGCCCACATACCTTCCGGCAGCGCAAACCCAACCCCAACCCACCTGGACGCCACTCGTGCAACCCACGCAAGCGCCCTTGCCCAAAAGCTATAAGCTGGACTTGGAACGCATCCGCTATGAGCAACAGGGGTGGAACAACTGCGGTCCCACCACGATCACCATGGCGCTCACCTATTACGGCTGGATCAGAGACCAATACTATGCGGCGCAAACGCTCAAGCCCAATCCCGAAGACAAGAACGTCAGCCCCTGGCAGATGGTGCATTTTGTCAACGACAACGCCCCACAAACCGGCATCAAAGCGCTTTACCGCATCGGCGGCACGCCCACCGTGCTCAGACGCCTGCTCGCGGCAGACTTCCCCGTCGTGATCGAAGAGAGCATCCAGCCGGAACACGGCGGATGGATGGGCCATTACGTGCTGATGGTGGGCTACGACGATTACGAACAACACTTCCTCACTTACGACAGCTTCTTGGGCAGCAATGGGGAAAAAGGCCGTCCCAGCCCCTATAGCATCTTCGAGGAAAAATGGCGCCACTTCGACCGCATGTTTTTGGTGGTCTATCCCCAAGAGCGCGAAATGGAACTGCGCGCGGCGTTGGGCGAATATGTAGACCCGACCTACGGCTATCAAAAGGCGCTGGAAATGGCACGCGAAGAAGCCAACCGCAACCGCGATGACAAATGGGCCTGGTTCAACATGGGCAGCGCCTACGTCGCGCTCCAGGAATACGACAACGCGGCCATCGCCTACAACCAGGCGCTGCAACTGGGCTTGCCCTTCCGCATGTTGTGGTATCAGTTCGGCCCGTATGAAGCGTATTACCACGTGGGCGACTACGCCAATGTGCGCGCGCTCGCCAGCAGCTCGTTGGCCGTCACGCCCTACGTGGAAGAAAGCTACTACTGGCGCGGCATGGCCTACGCCGCCGAAGGCAACACCGCCGCCGCGCTCGAACAGCTCAACTTGGCGCTGCACTACAACCCGAACTTTACGCCCGCGCAGGACGCCAAAGCACAGGTCGAGGCGGGCACCTTCACCGTCGCCAGCGTCCACTAATTTCAGCCGAAAGGCAGCCCAATGAGCGATAACACACCGCCTCCACCCCAGGCCAGCAGCACGCGCAGCATGGCGCGTAACACGTTGATCCTGATCGTGGCCTTCACCGTCGCCAAAGCGATCAGCTTGGTGCAAACCGTGATCATCGCGGACGTTTTCGGCGTCGGCGACGAGTGGGACGCCTTTGTCACGGCCAACCGCATCCCCGAACAAATCGTGCGGTTGATCGGCGGCGGCGCGTTCAGCTATGCGTTCATTCCCGTTTTCAGCGGGCTGCTCGCGCGTAAAGACCGCGCGGGCGCATGGCGGCTCGCCAGCGAGGTGCTGAACACGGTTTTCACGGTCACGCTGGCCCTGAGCGTACTCGGCTTCCTCTTTGCGCCCTGGCTGGTGGAACACGTGGCCGCGCCCGGGTTCGACGCGGAAAAGATCGCCCAAACCGCCAACCTGATGCGCATCTTGCTGCTTAGCACGCTCATCTTCAGCATCAGCGGACTTTTTCAGGGCATTTTGCACAGCCACAACCATTTTTTGCTGCCCGCGTTGGCGCCCATCCTTTTCGATGTGGGCATCCTTTTCGGCGTGGCGTTTTTGATCAAGCCGCTGGGCGTTTACGGCATCGCCTGGGGCGCGGTCTTCGGCGCGCTGATGCACATGGGCGTCCAAGTTCCCGGGCTGCTGCATTATCGGATGCGCTGGCAACTGATCCTCGGCTGGCGTGACCCAACGCTGCGCCGTGTGGTCGTGCTGATGCTGCCGCGCGTGGCGGGGCTGGGCGTGGTGGGCTTCAACGCGCTGGTGCTCAACAACGTGGCTTCGCGCATGGGCAGCGGCGCGGTCAGCGCGTTTGATTGGGGCTACCGGCTGATGAACATCCCCGAAACGTTGATCGGCTCGGCGATGGGCTTTGTGGTCTTCCCGACGCTGGCCGCCTTCAGCGAAATCGGCGACATGACGCGCAAACGCGGCGCGATGGCCGGTGCGCTGCGCTTCATCCTGATGGCGACCATTCCCTCGGCGGTGGGGCTGGTGTTGATCGGGCGTCCGCTGATCAGTTTGCTGGAGCGCGGCGCTTTTGACGCCCAAGATAGCGTGCTCGTTTACGGCGCGCTGCAATTCTTCGCCTTCGGGCTGATCTTCCAAAGTCTGCATGAAGTCATCGCGCGCAGCTTTTACGCGGACAAGGACACCTTCACCCCGCTGTGGACGGCGCTGGCCGCCGCTGCCGCCAACGTGTTGATTGTCGGCGGCGTGTACTTGGGTTGGCGCGCCCGTTACGGGGACGCTCAGCAGGTGCGCGCGGGCGTGCTGGGCGTGGGCGGGCTGGCGCTGGGCTATTCGGCAACTTTCTTGATCGAGCTGACGCTGCTGCTGCTGATTTTGCGCAAACGCTGGGGCGGCATCCAAGAACGGGAGCTGGTCGCAACGATGCTGCGCACGCTGGGCGCGTCGCTGGTGATGGGCGCGGCGGTGCTGGCCGCAGACGCGGCACTCGGCACGCTGGGTTGGCACGACGCCGGCACGAAACTTACCGCGCTGCGCGTGTTGACGCTGGCGGGCGTGGGAGCGCTGGCATTTGTGCTGGCGGGTGTGGCGCTAGGGCTGCGCGAGATCCGCACGCTGCCGGCGTTGCTGTTGCGCCGCGAGCGCGAGCGCCCCGCCCTGGCGGACTGAATTTTCCTCCAACCGTGTTATGATCTAGAATAAATGTTCAGATGCCCGTCCGTCAGCAACGCATGAGGAAGCGGTCATGGAACTCGTCAATCGCATCATCCAGGGGGATTGCGAAGAGGTCTTGCAGCAATTGCCGGACAACTCGGTGGACCTGATT
>CAZZNC010000165.1:3157-6067 GCA_964655405.1 uncultured Anaerolineaceae bacterium
TGATTTTCACTTCGCCGCCCTATGCTGACCAGCGTAAACGTGTTTACGGCGGTGTGCGTCCCGACGAATACGTCGACTGGTTCTTGCCCAAAGCTGCCCAATTCCGCCGCGTGTTGAAGCCCGAAGGAACGTTCGTGCTCAACATCAAAGAGCGCGTTGTCAACGGAGAGCGCCATACTTATGTGTTGGAGCTGATCTTGCGCTTACGTGAGCAAGGTTGGCTGTGGACCGAAGAGTACATTTGGCACAAGAAAAATTCCTACCCTGGCAAATGGCCCAACCGCTTCCGCGACGCTTGGGAACGGCTGCTGCAATTCAACAAGCAGCGCAAGTTCCAGATGTTTCAGGAAAGCGTGATGCTGCCGGTGGGAGAATGGGCACAGGGACGGCTGGCACGGCTCAGCGACACCGACCAGGTACGCGACGAATCGCGCGTGCAAAGTGGCTTTGGCAAGCGCGTTGCCAACTGGGTCGGACGCAAAAAGGTCTATCCGGACAATGTGCTGCACATGGCGACCGAATGTGCCAACCAGGGTCACAGCGCCGCTTTTCCTCTCGGCTTGCCGCGTTGGTTCATCAAACTCTTTACCGCACCCGACGACTTGGTGCTCGACCCATTCGTCGGCTCCGGCACAACGGCAGTGGCCGCGTCGGAGCTTGGACGGCGTTATATCGGCATTGATGTCAACGCGGAATATTGCGCCCTGGCCCGCGAACGTTTGCAATACATCCAGCCGCCCCTGCTCGACGATACGCTGCTCACAGCCGCCGACAAGCGTTGAAAGGGGTCAAACCACCGATGAAACCGCTGGAGTTGGACGCCGTGCGTGAGCATGTCAACACGCACATCGAAAACTTTCACCAAGCGCGTTTGCGCTCGCTTACCCAACTCAAGCTCGAAAAACTCTTGCGACGCAAAAACCCCTACCTTTTCCGCGCCAAGCACATCACCACCGCCGCCGAACTGGTCGAGGGCTTGATGACCGCCTATCTATCTTCTTCGGAAGAAAAACACTTCGGAGACTTTCTGGAAGGCTTGGCGATCTTCGTTGCCGGACAAACATGCGACGGACACAAGTCCGCTGCACCTGGCGTGGATTTGGAATTCATGCACGCAGGTACGCATTACATCGTCTCGATCAAGTCCGGACCGAACTGGGGCAACAGTTCGCAACAAAAACGCCTGGCGCAAGATTTGCATGACGCGGTGCGCCGCGTTCGCCAGGCACGCACGACCCTCCACGTCGAACCGGTGCTCGGCATTTGCTACGGGCGCAGCGCCACAACGTATACAAAGAGAGGGTATTTGAAGCTGGTAGGCCAAAATTTCTGGTACTTCATCAGCGAAAACCCCGATCTTTACACCGACATCATCGAACCCATCGGCCACCGCGCCCGTGAACACAACGAACGCTTTCTGGTCGAACGCGCCAAGATCGTCAATCGTTTTACGCAAAAGTTCATCGAGCGCTTTTGTGCTCCGGACGGTGCAATTGATTGGGTGACGTTGGTGGCGTTCAACAGCGGCAACCTAGACCTGCCCAAATTCCTGGCGGACTGAGGCAAAATTTCCCATGCGCAAATGGCATTTGCAGGCCGGCGATCCCCTCGCGCCGATCATTGCGGCAGACGCGCGCGACGGGCACGCGGATCGGCATGACGACCAGGTATGGCGCTTGCACCTCGGCACGGCGGACGAACCGGCTTTCACGCTGGAAACCCGCTACGGGGGGCGCGTGGGATTGGCGCGCGTCGTTTCCACATGGATACTGGGACGGGAGCGCATCCGCGAGCGGCGCGCTTATGACACGCCCCCCGTGCTGACCGGCTTTGCCCCCGACACTCTGCGCCTTGAAGCTGCCATCACGCCGACCTTGCAGCTCACGGCAGAGCTGTGGGCGATGGCGTCGCAGGTGGTCGGCGGACGTTTCACCGTACACAACACGGGAGACGTGCCGCAGTCCCTACAGTTCGACCTCACCGCGCAAATCGCGCGCGAGGGGAAGGCTTTGCGGCATACCCTTTTGCGCTTGAAAGGCGGCGGTTTCGCCGTGCAGGTGGCCCGATTGGTTCATTTGCAGCCGGTGCTGCTGTTGCGCGACGGGGCCTATTCCCCAACGGCACGTTCCCACCTTCGGCGCGCTGCGGCCATTGCCCCGCAAGGACAAGCGCGCTTCTTCTGGACCCTGTCCAGTTTGCCGGAACGCCAAGCGAGTTTGCAAAGCGCCTACCAATGGCTGCACCAAGCGGATTGGGACGCTCATTTTGCCACGCTAGAAGCCCGCGAGCGGGCCGCTCCCCAAGTGACAACCGGCGATCCGCATTGGGACGCCGCCCTCGCCTGGGCACAGCAGGGCGCGCTACGCGCGTTCGTGCCCAGCGAAAACTACACGCAGCCCGTGCTGGTCAGCGACCGGCGACCGGAAAGTGCCCATCTGCAGGGCGCGACGCTGGTCGAGGCGCGACACGTTGCGGGAGCGGTGGCGCTGGCTGACGAACAACTCGGGCGCGGACTGGTGGACAATTTTTTGCGCACCCAACGCGAAGAAGGCGCCGTTGACCTGCGCCCGTCGCTCGACGGACGCCTCGGCAATGTGCTCGCGCCGCCGCGTTTGGCGGCTCTGGCACAAACGGTGCAACGCTACACCGGCGAGCCATGGTCGGAGAACACTACGAGCAAGTTGCAAGATTTCTTCTGGCATTGGATCACCATTGCCAAAAAAAGCACGGACGGCCACGCCGCCTTTGCGCCGCAATGGACGCATCCGGCCCAGGGAGCTTTTGTGCAAGGGGCAACGTTGGCGCAAAATCCACGTTGGGCGCAAGGCGTCCCGCTTGACAGCATCGAAGCGCCGGACTTGTCCACGTATTTATTGGTCGATGGCCGCATTGTCGCCCCGCACGGGCTAG
>CAZZNC010000166.1:0-6056 GCA_964655405.1 uncultured Anaerolineaceae bacterium
GTCCCCGTCCAGCGCGCTATACGTGCCCGGGATGCTCATATTTTCGGCAGGCTCGCTCCGTTGGGAGACCGGATCGATGCGCATGAAAATATCGCGGCGCGGACGCACGTGGGCCACGATCTTCCCGTTGCGGAAGACTGTCACGCGCGCAATGACCATTGTGCGGCCATCTTCGGCGTGCGCTTCATAAAGCCCGTTGTGCTGCAAAGTGAAGTCGCCGAGCGACATGCGCTCACCCACGCCCAACGTCTTCATCGTCTGCCCTTGGAACATGATGCTGCCGATGACGCCGATGCCCAAGACGACCATGCCCAAATGGATCAGGTATCCGCCGTAACGTTGCCGGTCGCGCCCGATCAAACGCCAAAAGGCCGTCCAATACGCCTCACCGCGCCGATGCCGCGCTGCCACGCCTTTCCAAATTTCCATCAGCGTCGCAAAGAGTGCAAAAAGCAGCAGCCAGTAGGCGAAGATCGCCATCCAGTGATCCAAATGCAGCTTGCCCAACCCGATCAGCAGCGCGATCAACGCGGTTGCCAGCCCCAGCGGATAGAGCATGGCGCGCCCCAGGCGCTGCGCGGTCGAGCGTCGCCAGGCAGCCAGCGGTGCCACGCCCATCAACAGATAGAGCGCCACCAAAAACCAGCGTGTCACCGGCGGGTAGTAGTCCGGCCCCAGGTGGATGATGGTACGCCGCAGCCCCAAGTCCACCATGATCGTCGTAATGGCTTCGGCCCATGTGCCCCAAAGCACGACCACCGTCAACCCGAGGAAAACCCAGTTGTTCATCAAGAAAAGCGCCTCGCGGCTGTAGAGCGTATCCAGCTCCGCCGCGCCATGCAGATCGCCGCGTTCTTGGCGCCACATCAACAACGCAAAGCTGACGATCATGGTCACGCCCAGGAAAGCGAACATCGGGCGACCGATAGGCGATTCGGCGAACGAGTGCACGCTGCTCACCACGCCGCTGCGCGTGGCGAATGTGCCTAGGATCACCAGCAGGAAGGTCATGATGATCAAAAGCATGTTCCAAAATTTGAGCATCCCGCGCTTTTCTTGCACGATGGCGCTATGCAAAAAGGCCGTGCCGGTCAACCAGGGCAGCAACGCGGAATTCTCTACCGGATCCCAGCCCCAATAGCCGCCCCAGCCGAGCACATCATACGCCCAGCGCCCTCCCAAAAGTAGGCCGATGCTCAAAAATAACCACGCCACCAACGCCCAAGCGCGCGTAGCACGCAGCCACCCCGCGCCGAGTTCGCCGGTCACCAGCGCGGCAAAGGCAAACGCAAAGGGGATCACAAAGCCCACGTAACCGAGGTATAACGCGGGCGGGTGAAAGACCATGCCAAAATGACGCAACAAGGGGTTAAGCCCCTCTCCGTCGGGCGGGTTGTAAGTCACCCACTCGTCCCCTGGAGAAAAAAGCGCCCCCTTGACCGTGTTTGTGTTCGGGATATTCCACCAGCGCTCGAAAGGGTTTTGGATGAATGTGTTGAGGATCAAGAAGAAACCGAGCGTCGCCATCGTCGCAACGATCACGTAAGGCATCAAGCGACGTTCCGAGCGCCAGTTCAAAAGCAGCGCTGCAAAGGTGAAAGCGCTCATCAGCCACGACCAAAAAAGCAACGAGCCGGACTGGCTGCCCCACAAGCCGGTTACCAGGTAGAAATCCGGTGTATCCAAGCTGGAATTGGACCAGACGTAGGAAATGGCGAATTTGTGGTTGAGCATGGCGTACATCAAGAGCAAATTTGCCACTGTCAGCAGCGGGAAGGTCAGCAGCGCCGCGTTGCGTGCGCTGACAACCAGGGGCGCGCGGCGCATCTGCGCTCCGACTAACGCCGCGACGAGCGCATACAAGGCCGCCACAAACGCCAGACCGGTGGTGATGATGCCGACTTCCGCGATTAATCCAGCGTCCAAAAGACTTCCTCCTCATCCAGCCGCCAACCCGACACCGTCTAACAAGCAACACGGCACTGGCCTGGGGGGGGATAGGCCTAGATAAGCGAATAAGGGTGATTAGATTTTACAAAATTTTTGAGCACAAAAGATAACAGATTCGTGAGAAAAAAGCGACCGCATCGAGATAAATTGCACAAACTGTCCTCCCCATCCCAAAAGTAAGTCCGCCCTCCTCGGTTTCAGAGGCAGGGCGGACATCAGCATCCGTTATGTTGGGATTGATCGGCCCACAATCGTTTAACGGAAATAGCCGATCACCGTGCAATCAAAGTTCATGGTTACGGTCACGGGATTGGCCGATCCGCTAGCACCCGGGCACGTGCCTTCCCAGTGGTCGAGCACGCCCACGTGGGTAACGCTCGTCGGTGTGCCCAGCACAGAGACCGCCGTCCCCGGCGTATATCCCCCCTCACAGTTCGTTGACGTGAGCACAGAAACAACGCCCGGGCCGACTGCGCTTGTGCTGATGACGTAGCACGTTTGCTCGGTTTGGCCGCAATGCTGGGGATCCCACAGGCATTGGCCGCCAGGGGAAAGCACGCACTCGCTGGCAGGATGCCCGCAGGTTTGGCACGAACCGCACTCGCCCCAGTCGCCATCGTGCGGTGTTGGCGTGATGCGCAGGATTACAGGGGGCACTTCTGCCTGGGGGGTGCCGGCGCAATCGCCGCTTTCCGCTACGTCGTCAGCGGCCACCCACAACGAGTTTGCCATGTCGCCATCGGGGATTTGCGTCTTGTCCAGCTTCCACCACAAATTGCCGTCGGCGTCGCGCGCCTGGCCTTGCACCAAAAAGCTCTTGTTGGGCGGCAACAAGCCAAAAACG
Source organism: uncultured Anaerolineaceae bacterium (assembly GCA_964655405.1). Classification (GTDB taxonomy): domain Bacteria; phylum Chloroflexota; class Anaerolineae; order Aggregatilineales; family Aggregatilineaceae; genus JALSSH01. The sequence continues at coordinate 2,795 of CAZZNC010000166.1, forward strand.
CCACGATAGCGCCCCGGCCCGACGTAAACGTACACGTCCTCGTCCGAAGAAACAACCAGGCACGTCGTGCGCACCGGACGCCACTCCGGATCGTAGTCGGCGGCCTCGTGCTGAGTCAGCCGGAAACGGTATTGTCCGGCAGCGTCCATGACGAAAAGATCGTCGGGGCCGCCTTCGCCGCGCGTGGAAAAAGCCAACCATGCACTATCCGGCGACCAGTCGCTGGTGGTCAAGGACAAATTAGCGTCGCTCAGCGGGAGCAGATCGCGGCCATCGGGCGGCAAGCGATACAACAACGCTTGACCGTCTTGCCCACCTGTCACGCTGAGCCAAGAGCCGTCCGGCGACCACGCTGGATACCAAGCCGGTGTGTCCGGTAACGTGACCCATTGCCGCACATTGTCGCCGTCCGCGTCCATGAAGTACACAGCCTGTGCCCCGTCACGATCCGAGATAAAGGCGATGGTTTGCCCGTCTGGTGACCAAGCGGGCGCCGTATCCACCGCCGGATCGTCGGTTAGACGGTGCGGCTCGCTGCCGTCGTTGTTCATCACGTAAATTTCGGGGTTGCCGTCGCGCTCTGAAACGAACGCGATTTGCATCCCGTTCGGCGACCACGCCGGATAGGTGTCGGCGGCGGGGTTGTCGGTCAAACGGCGCAGATTGCCACCGCTGGGGCACATCGTGTAGATTTCGGGGTTGCCGTCGCGTTCCGCAACAAACGCAATTTGCGTTCCGCTGGGCGACCACGTTGGTTGGGTGTCGGCGGCGGGGTCGTCGGTCAGACGGCGCGGGGCGTTGCCGTCCGCATGGACGACATAAATTTCTGGATTGCCATCGCGTTCGGACGTGAACGCCACTTCCCAAGCGTCGTTGGGCGGGGAGAAAAAGGGAATTTTGCCTGTTTCCACGACGGTTACCGTCGTGCCGAGGCCGGTGGAGTCCACAGGGTTACCCGTCAAGTCCATGACGGTCAACTCGTCAATGCGAAAGTCGGCTTCGCCCGCGATCAATCCCTCGATCTCCAGCGTGAAAAATACGTCGCTTGTGCCGGAGGGTGGGGCCATTGCTGCCGCGACCAGATGCACCTGACCGGCAGCGTTATCTACCATGTTTTCGCCCACGAAAACGCTATCGCCCAGAAACGGCCCGGGCTGCACGCTGAGCGCGCGCACCTTGTCGCGGTCAAAGCTCAACGTCACGTTGAGACCGCCGCAGTTGTTGGCCGGACACACAATGTGCCCTTCGAGCTGCGCGCTTTCTGCCACGCCGACCTCGACCGGCACCAGTGAAACTTGGATCGTGTCTTGGGCACGGGTAGGCTGTATCCCCACGAAGCTCCCAAGCAGCATTCCCATGCCCACCAAAACCGAAAAAAGCACCTTGCCTTTCATCGTTGGACCACCCTTCTTCTCTGTCACACGCTTGCTTTACGATCCATTGCTCCCCTTGTTTATCATATCACGCAGGGATGTAAAAACTTCGTCGAAAGCGTGTAAAAGAGTGTTGCTGTGTGACCCCATCGGGGGCAGTCCGCAAACACAAAAAACGCGGACTGTGCCGCGTTCTCGTACCGAAAACAAGCGGTTGTGCCAAACGTGCGGTGATTAGACGCGCTGCCGTTCGGCATACCAGTTGACGCGCAAAGGCTCGCTTTGATGCTCCAAGTAGTGGCGCACATCGGCCAACGCATCTTCGTACATCTGCAAAAGTTCTTCGTCCGGCCCCTTGAAGCGCCGCAACATCTGCAACGCGCAACGCGAACAACCACGCATCGCGCGGTAGCTGTCCGTTTCGCACACCATGCAGCCGTTGAAGCGAATCATCAGAAGCATGAAGGCCAAAACTTCTTCGTGGGTTTCGGGCAAGCGCGAAACCCGCGCCACCAAACGCCGCCAGTCGTCTCCGCGCGAATCGAGCAAACGCGGGATGGCGTGATGCGGGAACATAAGCTCGTTTTTAGCGTACATCCCACCCCGTCCTTACTGTGATCTGCACACACCATGCCTACGCCGTAAATTTCCAGGATGTATTTAGCATATAGAACGTGTGTTTACAATCATATCGTACTCCGGTACTGATTTTGGTTAGAAACACGTTTACAATGAGAAAAATTAAGGACAAAACAGGAAACGCGGCACATTCGCAGGGCAAACAGCAGGAAAAATCCCGACAACGTGCTAAGATCATTTGCGAACGGTGGGCAATATGTGCCCGTTCCCAACGACGAGAAAAGCTCACCACACGCACACGCGGAGGAAGCTATGATCACGCGCCTGGTTCGATCTTTGGCTTTGTTGTGCATATTGGTCGGCGCTGCGCTGCCTGCCAGCGTGCGAGCGCAGGGGGACGCTTCGCGTTTCGAAAGCCCCACGCTCGGGGTCAGCTTTGCTCTGCCGACGGGCTGGACGGTTGACGAAGCGGACGATGCACTGCTAGTCGGCACGTCCGACGACGTGGCTGCTGTGCGTGAGGGGGGCGTGCCCGTCGGTTTGACCGTGCACATGGCCTTTGGCACGTTCAATCAGTTGAGCATCACGGACGCCACGCAAATCCCCGCCCTGCTTCAGCGCTTGGTGCCGCCGGAAGGCACGGCCAGCGAGGCGCAAGCGGTGCAATGGGGCAACGCCAGCGGCTATCAAAGCGAGGTCAGCTTGCCGGAAGAAGGGCTGACGACGCGCGTGGCGCTGTTGGCGATTGCAGGCGGGCGCGTGGTTGTGGTGCGCGGACTGGCGCCCAGCACGCTTTGGCAAACGCAGGCCATGCCCACCTTTGAGGCGCTGATGAACTCGTTGGAATTTCGCTTGCCGGAACGCGACGCGGACTACATCACGCGCATTCCTTCCCACGACGGCGGCGTGCTGTGGCATTACGTCGCGCCCCCGCCGGAAGACGGGCGCCAAGTGCGCGCGGGGGGCATCGTCTACGATATGTTCGACGTGATGTACATGGCGGTTGGCACGGGCGGCGTGCTGTCGTTGGACATGAACAGCGGTGAGCGCATCAGCTACATGGGGCCTTGGCTGGGCGGGAACTTCGTGGATATCGCCATCGGGCCGGACACCAAGCTGTACTTGGCGAACGTAGCGCCGGAAACCGACCAGGCGATTATGGTGGTAGACCGTGCGGGCAACTGGGCGCGTGGTTGGGGGGAGCGTGGCGACGGCGAGGGACAGTTCGCGTCGGGGATGCCGCGCACGCTGGCCGTTTCGTCTGACGGGAACGTGTGGGCGGTTTCTGAAGGACACGGGGGAGGCGTCCC
>CAZZNC010000167.1:0-6032 GCA_964655405.1 uncultured Anaerolineaceae bacterium
GTAGATTTCGCGGTGTGTGGGCAACACGACCAACCCGGGGTCGTCCATGCTGACCAGCGTGGCCTGCACGAAGTTAAAACCGGCGTTGGGCGGCGCGTCCGGATACTTGGCGCGCTACTCGTCGCGGTAGGTTAGCCCCGTGCCGTAACGGTGATGGCCGTCCGCGATGATCAAATTGCGCTTGGGGGCCATTTCCGCCTCGATTTGGGCGATGATTTGCGGGTTGCGCACGATCCAAACACGCTGGCGCACGTCCTGCTCCCAGAGGTCGCGCACGTCCATATCCGGCTCGCGGTCGCCGATGGCTTGGCGGATGAGCGCGTTGATCGTGTTTTCCGGATCGGGGTAAAGGATGAAGATTTGCTCGGTGTTGGTTTCCATTGTGCGCAAGAGGCGCAGCCGGTCTTCTTTGGGGCCGGCGTGCGTGCGCTCGTGTGGCAAGATGATCCCTTCGTCAAAGTCCACCAACTCCACCGCAGCGATCAGCCCCAGGCGCGTATAGGCCTGGCCGTTCACCGTGAAGCGCTGCTCATAGGCGAGGAAAACCGGCTCGTCTTCGCGCGTGAGCACACCTTCGCTCAGCCACTGCTGGAAATAGTCGCGGGCGCGCGTGTAAACGTTCGGCCCGTCGGGGGCTTCCGGCTTGTCATGCGGCTCCGGCTCGCCCTGGATGATGCGCGCGATGTTGTACGGGCTGAAGTCGTAGTAGCGTTCGCGCAGTGCGTTGGTGATGCGGTCGTAGGGTTGCGCCACCACCGAGGAAAGGTCGGCGATGCGGTTGGGGTTGTAGCGAATACCTCGAAACGGTTTGATGATTGCCATAAGACTCCCTCCAAAGACTGGTATCCCCGTGCGGCCAACGGCGGGCCAGCGCGGGGGATTGTACCAGTCTCTGAAGGGGCGTGCGAGCGTGACTTTTGTGGGGGGACTTGGCGTGTTGGGGGGGGCTGCGCGGCGTGCCGGAGCGAGCAAGGGGCGCAAACGCTCCTTGACCCCGCCTGACGGCGCGGCACGCGCTCAGGCAAGCAGGCAAAGGATGCCCGCGCGCAATGCCTCTAAGCGGAGCGGGCAAGGAGGGCTTTTTGCCGCGCTTTTTCGGGAAAAAGCGCGCGGGGTGTGGGGCAGCGCCCCACGGAGCGCGGCGGCGACGACCCTACGGAATGATCAACTGCTGACCGGCGAAAATCAGGTTGTAGTTGGTGATGCCGTTGGCGGCGGCTATCGCGCTCATGCTGACGCCGTAACGCAAGCTGATGCGGAACAGGTTTTCCCCGGGCTGCACGATGTGCACGCGGCCCGCTGTGCTCCCTGGGGTGTAAGCTCCTCCATGGGGGAGCGTGCTGGGCATTGGGCTGGGAGTGCCGGTTGTCCACGCGCTCAACGATTTGCAGATGTCCGCCGGTACGATCAGCTTTGCACCGTCGGGGTTGGCGTCGTAATGAGCTTGCAACTCGCCGGAATCCAGCGCCCACAAGCTGACCCCGTTGGCCGAGGCGATGCGCTGATGCTCCTCGCGCTGCTGGGCCGTGTTCAGCGCGTTGGTGATGTCCGCATAGCTGGCAGTCAGCGCGGGCGCGCTGTTTGCCAGAACCTGGAAGCCTGCTGCCGTGCATTGTACGCTCAATGCGGCGGCGTTGGCGGGATTGGCGGGCGTGGTGCATTGGTATCTTTCGCCCAGCTCGTCATGCTCGCGGTAGTCGGTGACCACCAGACGCGGCGCGCTGCCGCTGAGATCGTATTGTCCCACGCGCACGTCAATGTATGTGCCCGCCGCCATCGCGCCATCCCACGCAACGGGGATGGTGACCTCTCCGGCTCGCGGCGGCACGCTTTGCCAGTAATCGGCGATTTTCTGGCGGCCACTTTCGTCAGGGCACGCGCCGAGCGTGCAGGGCAGCTCCCACACTTCCACGCGGAAACTGTCGTGTCGGTAGGCTGGGCTGGTTATGCCGTCGTAGTAAAATTGCACCGTGACGCCCCCACAGGTCGCGTTGCTCAATTCCAGTGGGCCGATCACGCCAGCCTGTGCCGTTTGCGGAACGCCGGATAGCAGCAGCGCGAAGGCAAGCGCCCCTGCCAAAACCACACCCGTAAAGTGACGACGTATTGCTGGCATTTTTCACACCTCTGGTTAAGTTAGTGATAACTGCCTTTATATGCTATTGTAGGGGCAAAGTGGTATTTGTGCAGGACGGCGCATGGATCGAAACGAGACTGTAACGTTTTCCTTATCCGTAGCAAATGTAAAAGGCGCGCTTTTCAGGGGAACGCCGCGCAGTAAGTGCGCGGGATGGAACAGTTTTCCGAATGGCGGTGTCGCCAAATTTATACTATAGTGATGGGGAAACGTTGCGTCACCACGCGAAGGAGGCGTTAAGTTATGCAGCATGTGCGACGACTGATTGTGATCCTATTGGCCTTAGCCGTGTTGCTGGCTATGCCCTTGACGGCCTGGGGTCAGGATGGGGGGCAAGTCACTCATACGGTGCAGCCGGGGGAAAATTTGTACCGGATCGCCCTCCAGTACGGCACAACCGTAGATGCCATTATACAAGCCAACAACATCACAAATCCTAATTTGATCGTTGTGGGGCAGGTGCTTGTCATCCCTGTTGCCGGCGCGACTGCCACGCCGACGCTGGTCCCGACGGCGAGCGGCACGCTGACTCCGTCGCCCGTTGTCACGGTGACCGCCACAAACACGCCCTTGTCTGTGACGCCCACCGCTACGCAGGTTCCGCCTGCGCCACCGAGCGGCGAGGTTGTGCATGTGGTGCAACCCGGGGAGAACTTGTTCCGTATTGCGCTGAGCTACAATTTGCCAACGGCGGTTGTGGCCGCGTACAACGGTATCGCCAACCCGAACTTGATCTTTGTCGGGCAAAAATTGCGCATCCCCACCGGCGGGGCTGCGACTGCCGCGTCGCTTTTGCCACCCGCGACGTTTGTCGCCACCGAAGAAAGCGCGCCGACGGCTGAAGCTACGCCGGTTCCTGCGACACCGCCGCCGAACATGGCTTCCAATGTCGGCTTTGCTTACGGCGTGCAGGTGCATCTGCCCAACCAGGACATGGCGCGCGTAATGCAATCGGCGCAAGACCTGGGCGTGACCTGGGTCAAACAGCAAATTGACTGGGCGCTGTACGAGCCTTCCGAAGGCGCGATCAACTGGGCGCCGATTGACGAGCTGGTGGACGCGATGGACGTGGCGGGCATGAACATTTTGTTCACCGTCACTTCTGCGCCGAGCTGGGCGCGCGATTCCGACCAGGAAAAAGGCCCGCCGGTAGACTACCAAGCCTATGCCAACTTTGTCGGACAAATGGCGGAACGTTACGCGGGGCGCGTGGCCGCTTACGAGATTTGGAACGAGCAAAATTTGCGCCGCGAGTGGAACACTCCGCGCGGCATCAGCGCGGCCAGTTATGTCGAGCTGCTGCGCCTGGCCTATGTGTCGATCAAGACGGCTGATCCCGAAGCTATCGTGGTGACGGGCGGGCTGGCGCCCACCGGCTTCAACGACGGGGTGAACGCTATTGACGACCGCGTGTACTTGCGTCAGATGTACGCGGCGGGGGTGTCGGATTGGTCGGACGCCATCGGCGCGCACCCCAACGGCTGGGCCAACCCGCCGGATAGCACCTGCTGCCGCAACAATCGCCCTGCCGTGCCCGCCTGGGACGATCATCCGAGCTTCTTCTTCAAAGAGACGCTCAACGACTACCGCGAGATCATGGTCGCCAACGGGGACAGCGGCACGTACATTTGGGCCACCAAGTTCGGCTGGGGTTCCAACGACGGGCTGAATGTCGAGCCGGCGCCGGAATACGCCTTCGTCGCTTACACCACTCTCGACGAGCAATCGTCGTACATCCTGCGTGGTTTCCAGCTTGGGCGAGAGATGGGCTATGTGGGGCCGATGTTCCTTTGGAACTTGAATTTCTGCATGGTGGTCGGACAAACGGGCGAACAATGCCTGTGGAGCTTGCTTGACCCTGCGGGCAACCCACGCCCTGCCTACCTGGCGCTGCGTGACTTGCTGGAATGAGGTACGCGCACATTTCCAACGCTGCAAAAGCCGCTCGGCCTTCGGGTCGGGCGGTTTTTTGTGTGGTTCAATCGCCGATCAGCGTTTCGAGTGGGTTAGGCGTGCGGGTGGCGGTGGGAGTGTAGGTACGTGTAGGCGTGTAGGTCTTGGACGGTGTATAAGATGGCGTAAATGTGCGTGTGGCCGTCGGTGTGCGTGTGGCGGTGACCGTATCGGTTGGGGTGGCGGTGCGCGTCGGCGACGGGGTGTCGGTGGGCGTGTTGGACGGCGTGCGCGTGGGAGAGTCGGTTGCCGTCGGTGTGCGCGTGGGCGTGTCTGTTGGCGTGGTGGTGTCGGTCGGTGTGCGTGTAGGCGTGTCCGTCGGCGTTTCGGTCGGGGTGGGGGTGTCGGTGGCCGTGAAGGTGGCCGAAGGCGTCAGCGTGTGAGTGGGTGTGGGCGTCTCCGAAGGCGTGGGCGTCAAGCTCACTTGGGGCGTGCGCGTGAGGTAGACGGGCGTGGGCGGCTGCTCGTCGCTGGGGCCGGCGATGCGCACGGCTTGCACGACCAGTTGCGCGGTCATGGGCAGCAGCGCGATGTGCAACACATGGTCGGAGTCCGCGCGCAGTGTGTAGCGTTCCTCGCCGATCACGTTGCCGGTGGCCGTGTCCCAAAAGGTGACGCGGTAGTCGCCGGTGGGCATGTTTGGCATCCGCAGCGAAAAGGTCAGCGGCTCGATCTCGTCGTCTTGCGCTACCACGTCCCAGGTGTAATCGCGGTGATGAATCCACGTGATCATGGCGCCGCGTTCTCGGTCTACCAGTGCCAAAGCGCGCAACGGTGCGCGGTAGTTCGCCACCTCGATATAGTCCAATTGCAACCAGTCTTCGCCTGTGTTGTCCAGCGCGATGACGTGTTCACCGGCGCTCAGCGGCACGGTGACCGTGATCGCTTCGCTGCCCTCGCTGAAGTCCACGCGCGCAGCTTCTGCCCCGTCAATGATGATGCCCAGCACGGCGGCGTCGGCCGGGGAGACGTTGCGCACGCCGATGCGCAGTTCGGTATCCACCGGCGGCGCGACGATGAACGTCTGCGGGAAGCTGCGTTCGGCGTCCGCCGTGCCGTAAAGGTAGGCGGAAAGCACGTCGGCGGGCGGGAAAAGCCCGTCTCCGGTGAAGCGGTAAACCACATCCGGCAGCGGCTGGGCGGGGAAATCGCGGTCGAGCGTGTCCACACGCACCGCGCGGTAGTCCAGCGGATTGTCCGCAATCAGCGCAACGGGCAGCGGTTGGAAGTCGAAGGCTTGCCAGGCAATTTGGCGTGCAAAATAGACCAGCGGCCCATAGATCGGGTAGAGGTCTTGGGCGTCTATGTACGTATCCCACCACCAGGACATGGCGCTACCTGCCGCGCCGCCTGCCATCGCCGCCCAAACGGTGTTGCGGATGTGGACGCCGGTGGGGTCGTCTTCGGTCGGTTCGTACCAGGGATTGAGCGAAAATTCGGTCAGCAAAATGGGTTTGTCGGTGCGCGCGTAAGCCTCGCCCAGCGTGCGCAGCGTGCCCGCCACCTGGTCGGTGGCCTCGTCTTGCGGGCGATTTTGATAGAAGCGCACTTGCGCGAAGTCCAGTTCCGGCAACTGCCAGAGCAGCGGGTCGGGTTCGCGCGCGCCTGCGGTGATCAGGTGTTGGTACGGGTCGAGCGCGCGCAGCGTGCCCGCGAGGTCTTGCAGCCAGGGTTTGGCGCGGGCGGGCGTGTAGCCGGGCAAGCTGTCGGCCTCGTCCATCAGCTCCCAGGCGAAGACGTTGGGGCTATAGCCCCAGCGCGCCACCGCGTAGCGCAAGCGTTGGTGCAACAGCGCGCGCGTGTTGGCGTCCACGAAGAGCGCGGACGGTGTGCGCAGCGGCCCGCCGTTGGCTGCGTTGTAAGGATTGTCGCGCCAGTTGACGGCGGTATCGGGGTGGGCGGGTTCTTCCGGCACGTCCACCGGCGGCCCGTCGTAGTTGGT
>CAZZNC010000168.1:0-6012 GCA_964655405.1 uncultured Anaerolineaceae bacterium
GCACTGCCTGGCGCTCAACGAGGAGGACATGGCGATCCTGGCGCAGGAGGGCGTTTATGTGCCCCGCACGCCGATCACCTATATGAAACTCGCCATGCCCATCCGCACGCCGGTTTCGGCGTTGCAAGCGGGCGGCGTGCAGCGCATCGCGTTGGGGTCGGACGGGCCGGCTTCCAACGGCACTATGGATATGTGGGAGATTTTGCGGCAAGCGGTGTGGTTGGAAAAGTATACCCAGGCCGCCCCCGAAGCGCTCCCCAGAGACACGGCGCTGCGCATGGCGACACAGGTCGGCGCGCAAGCGCTGGGCTTTGCGGAAAGCGGCGTGCTGGCCGAAGGGCGTCCGGCGGATGTGGTGTTGGTGGACTTTCGGCGTCCGCATTTGCGCCCGCGTCATAACCTGATTGCCGGCTTGGTGCATTTGGTGCAGGGTGCGGATGTGACGCATGTGGTCGTGGACGGGCGGCTGTTGATGCGCAACCGTGAGCTGCTCACGTTGGACGAGGAACGCATCCTTTACGAGGCCGAGCGCCACGCCTTCCGTATGGTCAACCAGAATATGGAGCAAATGCGCGAGTATCGTGCCTAGCTCCGTTTGAGGGCAATTGCGCCATACCAAAAAGGGCGCTGCGCGCGCCCTTCTCGCGCAAATCGTGCGGGACAACGTTCAGCGGCGTAACGCATTTTGTTGGGGCTGAGCAAAATACATGCGTCCGGCATTGGTGACGATGTAGCGCGTCACCAAAACGGGGATGGTGCGGTCCATGTAGCGTTTGCCGCCTTCCACCACGACCATGGTGCCGTCGTCCAGATAGCCGACGCCTTGATTTTCCTCGCGTCCTTCCATGACGACGTGAATGTCCATCACCTCCCCGGGGAGGTAGATGGCTTTGAGCGCGTTGGAAAGCTCGTTGATGTTCAACACGGTGACGCCTTGCAGCTCGGCGACGCGGTTTAGGTTGAAATCGTTGGTCATTACGGGCACGCCGAGTTGTTTGGCGAGCAGGACGAGCTTTTCGTCCACCTCGCGCACCTCTTCGATGTCGTCGTCAATGATGCGAATCGGCGTGCGGCTGTGTTGTTGCAGCTCGCCGAGAATCTCCAAGCCGCGTTTGCCGCGATTGCGGCGCAGCACATCCGAGGAATCCGCCACGTGTTGCAGTTCGTTGAGCACGAAGCGCGGGACAAGCAGCGTGCTTTGCAAAAAACCGGTGCGGCTGATGTCCAAGATGCGCCCGTCGATGATGACGCTGGTATCCAGCAAAACCTCGTTGGCGCCGCCGCTGGCAAAGGCGCGTGCCACTGCTGGATCGCCATGCCAAAGTCCCCCCACCAACATCAGCACATCGTGGCCGCGCAGGGCGAAGATGGTGATGGTAACGTAGGTAACAACGATGGCTGTGACAGTGGGCAAAAGCGCGCCCAGTGGAGGGGGCAGCAGCGAAAGCGGCCAGGCCAACATCGCCGAAGTTGCCATGCCCAGCAACATGCCCACGATAGCCATCACCAGCGTTTCGACCGGCATTTCGGTGATCACGCGCCGCGTGCGCAGCGCCGGATAGACGGTGAGCCAGGGCGTCATGATCAACCCGACCAGTGCGCCCATGAGCGAGAAGATGAGACCGGTGGCTTCTGGCGGGAGATTCAGTGTGTCGGAAAGGTCAACGCCGAGCAACGCGCCCAGCAGCGTAAAAAGCATCATGCCGAATAAGCGCAGGCTAAATTCGATGCTCATGGTGAGCCTCCTGGCAACTTTTACCTTCCGACGCCGTAGATAAAGGTAGAGTACATAGCGTCACAGAAAGGCCAAAGTTCCCTTGAACCAAGATGAATGATGTTAGGGACTGGAGCGTGTTTCAGCTCCTGGCAACACGGGAAACGAACATGCCCGCAGACCTTGCACACTTTGCGCGTTGTCGTAAGTGGCTGCGAAAGGGATAAAGTAAAGGGTAGATCGCCCCACTCTTGTCGCGCTCTGTGGCAAGTTTTCCCCTCCCCTGGCAACACTTTAGCATGTCCACGATAGCCCGTCAACAAAGCCTTTGGTTGGGCTGTGTGGGGAGAAGCGCGCTTTGAGGTACGGGGCTTTGTCGCCGCGTAACACCCGAAGAGGAAGTGTTATAATCGGCGCAATCAAAAGGTACAGGCAGTGACGTTCGCTAAGGAGATAACGGAATAATGATCAGCACGGCATTGGATATGATGGCCGTAGTTGGCCTGGTGCTCGCGGGGTTTGGGCTGTTCGTTGCGGCCCAAGCTGTCTCACGTGACCGTTCCGCGCGCGGTGGCATCGTCTTGATGGCGATTGGGGCACTTGTTGCGCTGGTGTTTTTTGCCATGAGCGCGGGTGTAGTGGAAATCCAACCTAACGAGGTTGGCGTGGTTTTCAACGTACTGAACGGCAAGCTCAGCAGCTCTCCCTTGCAGCCGGGGCTGCATATTGTGATCCCGGGGGTGCAGGAAGTAACGATTTACTCGACCGCTCAAAAGGATTATACGGTCTCCGGCACATCGTATGAAGGTGCGGTGCGTGGGGATGACGCCATCGTAGCGTTGACCAAGGACGGGCAGCAGATCAGCATAGACGTGACACTGCTCTACAGCATCGATCCGGCTAAGGCCAACATCGTACACATACGTTGGCAAGACCGTTACGTCAACGCGCTGATTCGTCCCACGTTGCGCAGTGAAACGCGCGCGGCGCTGACCAACTTCAGCGTGGAAGAAATTTACGCCGGAGATCGCACGATCTTGGTGGGCGCCATTGAGGACACCATCCGCAAGAAGATCGCACCGGAAGGCTTTCTGCTTTCCAGCGTGATGATCCGCAACATCACGTTTTCGCAGGAGTATGTGAACTCCATAGAACGCAAACAGGTGGCGCAACAAGAAGCGCTCGAAGCCGAGTTCCGCGTGCAGCAGCGCAAGCAAGAAGCCGAGCAGGCGCGCGAGTTGGCGCGCGGTGAGGCAGACGCGGCGCGCATCCGTGCGGAAGGTGAGGCCGAGGCGTTGCGCTTGATCAACGAGCAGTTGCAACAAAACCCGCTCTTGCTCCAGTGGCGCTATGTGGAAACGCTGAGCGACGATGTGCGCATCATCATCGTTCCTTCCAACAGCCCGTTTCTCTTCGATATGCAGGCGCTGACGGAAGCCGCGCAGAGCGGCGCGGTAACCAGCGGCAGCACCTCCGAATAGAGGCGCAAACTGTGCCAATGAAAACGGGCGCGCTGTCAACGTGACGGCGCGCCCGTATGTTTTCTAGCGCTGTGTGCCTAGCCGCACTTGTCCAGATCGCGCCATTTGGCGACCACGTCGTCCACGCTCAACGACGCTTCGCCGGTGGGCACTTCGACCTTGAGGCGCCGGTTGGCAATCTCTTCGCACTCCGGCCCCTTTTCCACCGCGTTCCACGTGCCGCGCACGTATTTGTACTCGATATTCGCGCCTTCCGGCAGCTCCAGCGTGATCGTCCAGTGCTGCGCGTCAATCTGCGTCATCACCAGACCGGCAGGGTCCCATGATGGCAGATCATCTGTGCCGAAATTACCCGCGATGTACAGGTCACCCGGGCCTTCTTGGGTGTAGTCCGGCACGGTGACGTTGAACGTGACGGGGATGCCGCGCTGTTGCACGCGCGCTTCGCCCGCCTCGGTGGGCGAGGACTCGTTCAGCGCGCCGTCAATCGCCGTGACGCTGTAGCTGTAGCGGCTTCCGGCAGTCACGGCGCGGTCGAAGTATTGCAGCGTCTCGCCTGCGAGCACGTCCGCGATAGCCTGCGTTTCGCGCCCCTCGGTGCGGTAGATGCGGTAGGCGGCCACATCGTCCGCAGGTGAAGCGTCCCACGTCAGCAAGACGCCCTTTAGCGACGCTTCGGCGATTTGCGCGGCGGTGGGCGGGGCGGGGGCTTCCGTATCGTCCGGCGCGCTCACATGCAGCGGCGGGAACGTGCCGTCGTCGCGCGCCACCACCGTCCAGCTTTCGCCCGCGCTGCTGCTGAAGCGCACGATCTGTTCGTAGTCGCCCGCCGCGTCGAGCGGGATGTGCGCCTCGTACACGTCCGCGCCGTCGTGCTCGCCCGCGTACTCCATGCGCACCCATCCCTCGGCGGGGATGCCCTCACCGGCGGGCGCGAGCACCGCTTCCGCGCGCACGCCAGACGCGGCGCCGTCGGCCTCGGTCGCGTCTTCGACCCACACCGCCGCGCGCACGGTTGCCGCCGCGCCGTAGCTCAGCGTGGTTTCTTGCGGCTGGCCGTCCATCAGGTACGCGGTCGCCTGGATTGGCGCGCTGGGGATGGCGGGCACAGCGGCGCTGAGATCACCAACCACGCCCGCCGCGCTGACCGCTGCCACCGCGTAGTAGGTGCGGAAACCGTCGGTTATATCCTCGTCCACGTATTGTGTGCCGTCCACGATCCACGAAACGCGCTCGAAGCCGCCCTGCTCAACCGGACTGCGGTAAACCAGGTAGTAATCCGCGTCCGGCACGGCGTCCCAGCTTAGCACCACGCGCCCATTTTGCCCTTGTGCGTCCACCTGCGCGGGCGCGGGCGGCGCGCTGAAGGGCGCTTCCACCGTCGCCGTCCACATGTTGCCGCTGAGCGCGGGCACGTCTAGCACCACAAAGCCCGCGTCCGTGCTGAGCGGCTCGCCGCCGAAGGCCGGTTGCAGCGTCAAGCCGGTGGGCAAGCGGAACATGGTCTGCAAGCTGACGCGCTGCGGCTGGTCGCTGTTGTTCAGCACCACCAACGCCACGTTGCCCGCCGCGCGGTCGATGCGCGCAAAAGCGTAAACGCCGCGCTCGTCGTCCGCGCGCAAGGTGATCAGCTCGCCTTCACGCAAGGCCGGGTTGGTGTGGCGTAAGGCGGCCAGTTGTTGGTAAAACGCGAGCATATCCGCGTCTGCTGTATAGGTGTTGCCCTCGGTGTCCGGCCAGGGATAGGGCGCGCGGTTGTACGGATCGTCTTGCACGGTGCCGCCGTCGTCCACGCTGGGCGCGTTCAACGCGATCTCGTCGCCGTAGTAGATGGTCGGGGCGCCGGGAAGCGCAAATTGCAGCAGCGCGGCCAGTTGCTGATGCTGTGTATCTTCCACCACGAAGGGCAGCCGCGAGGTGTCGTGCGTGCCCAGCACGTTCATCATGGCGTGGAAGGCCATCGGCGGGTAGTCCGAGGCGATGTCGTGCAACAGCGCGTCGAACTGCGCGGGCGTCAGCGCGCGGATGGTGCGGTCACCGAACGAGTCGTTGTCGTGGAAGTCGCTCGCGCGCACAAAGCCCAAAACGCCGGTGCGCAAACGGTAGTTCATCACCGCGTCCCACTCGTCGCCGAGCAGCCAGCGCGAAGCGTTGCCCCACTCCTCGCCGATGATCACGGCTTCCGGATTGGCGTTGCGCACGGCCACGCGGAAGCCTTCCCAATAGTCGCTTTCCGGCCCGCTGTCAATGTCGCCGCCCACGTCCAGCCGCCAGCCGAATGTGCCTTCACGTCCCCACGTGTTCACCACGCTGTTGCGCCCCAGGTAAAAGTAAAGGCGTGGGCCAGGGTTCTCGTTGTTGATCTTGGGGATGGAGTCAAAACCTGCCCAGGAAATGTAGTACGTGGCGCCCTGGGGATTGTCCACACACGGGGTGGGTTGCAACCCTTTGGGCGGCACGAAAAAGAACCAGTTGCGGTAAGACGAGTCCAGACTTTCGCACGCGCCCACTTCCTCATAGCGCTGGTAGCGGTCAAAAAACGGGCTGTCGCTGGACATGTGGTTAAAGACGCCGTCCAAGACGATCACGATGCCGCGTTTTTGCGCTTCTTCTACCAACGTGCGGAACGTCTCCATATCGCCCAGCGAGGGATCAATGCGTTTGTAGTCCGCCGTGTCGTAGCGGTGATTGGAGCGCGCCTCGAAGATCGGGTTGAAGTAGATGGCCGTGACGCCCAAATCTTGCAAATAGTCCAGCTTTTCGAGCACGCCCGCCAGGTCGCCGCCGAAAAAGTCCACGTTCCAGCGCCCATGATAC
>CAZZNC010000169.1:0-5991 GCA_964655405.1 uncultured Anaerolineaceae bacterium
TTGCCTGGGTGACGCGCTTTGTCGAGGAATGGGAAAGCCACGCGCCGCCGGAAGAAGTTCCTTCGGTGCCAGAAGCAAGCGACGTGCCACGAATGCAACAAGTGATCTTGCCCCACGACTCCGACTCTCCGCACCGGCTGCCCACCCGACAAGCACGCCCCGCGCGCTCCGAGATCGACAGCGAGGCCCCAACATTGCCTCCGGCTCAGGCCCCAGACGAAGACAACCCACCCGAAGAAAAATAACCTCACTTTTCCCAAAGCGAGCTTGCATATGACACGGATCGAAATCGAGTTGCGTGTGTTGCCACGCTTCCGCGTGATGGACTATTTGGAGCAAGTCGGCGGGGTGCCCGTGGAAAGCCTGAGCGTGCGCGGGCCAGGCTGGGAAGCAAGTATCGAGGCTTTGGAACCGGACGTGATTGGGCGCGCACGAGTCCCGCGCGATCTGTTAGTGATCCAAGGACAGGAAGCCGCCGTTGATCGGGTGGCGTCGTTCATGCAGCGCAAAGTCGGCCAAATGCGCCATGGGCGCTGAGCGGGCAGGAAGGCTGCGCCAGCCTCCTTCCACTGCTGCGGGACGGGATGCGGGTTTTGCTCCTTAGAGTACGTAAGGTATAATTTTGAGTCAGAGAAACTGGCCGTTTTAGGATGTAATGCTTTATAATCTGTGCAGTGAAGAACATCCGTTCGCGCTGCCGCTGGTGTATGCAGCGTGGGCGGTTTCGCTCCGAAACCTACCGCACGTCAAGCAACTCGGCGTGGCCCGTGTGTCACAGGTGCTCCTACAGCACACCGCGCATTCGGTTCAAGCGGCCAGTACCCTCAGCGGTAGAAGAATGCAGGCCCCCTAAGCTGAGGCGGCCACGTGCCGACCGCTGGTTTTGTTGTACACGTCAGGCGATGAAAACGGCACGGGGCGACGCTTTCGGACGATAACGGGAGGCAGGAGGATTCAGTGGCGGGAAAAGTTTCCAGGCAAACCGAAGAAAATATCCGTGTCCTTGAAGGACTGGAGGCAGTACGGCTGCGCCCGGGGATGTATGTGGGTGGCACCGATGTTCGCGCATTGCACCACATGATCTACGAGGTGGTGGACAACGCCATTGATGAGGCGCTGGCCGGACGGTGTGATCGGGTCGAAGTGGTACTTTACGACGACGGCTCGGTTTCAGTGGAAGACAACGGCGGCGGTATTCCCGTCGGCACGCATCGCCAGACCGGTCTTTCCACGCTGGAAACCGTGATGACCACGCTGCACGCGGGCGGCAAGTTTGACTCGTCCGCCTACAAAGTTTCCGGTGGCTTGCACGGCGTGGGCGTTTCGGCGGTCAACGCGCTTTCCGAGTGGATGGTGACTGAGATCCGGCGGGACGGCAAGGTCTACCGCCAGGAATACAGTGCGGGACGCGCACAAACGCCGGTCGAAGTGGTGCGTGAGATGGAACCCGACGAAGCAACGGGCACATTCCACCGTTTCAAGCCGGATTTCACCATCATGGACGAAAACGAGTTTAGTTTCAATACGCTGGCGCAACGCTTCCGCGAAATGGCGTTTGTCACGCGCGGGGTAACGATCACGTTACGTGACGAGCGCGTGCAGCCTATCCCGCACGAAATCACGTTCTATTTCGAAGGCGGCATTCGTTCTTTTGTACACTATCTGAACCGCAACCGCCGCGCATTACACGCGCCGATTTCCGCCGAGCGTGATGTCGAGATCGAGTTCGAGGACAGCGACCGCCTCCCCTTTACCGTCAATGTGGAAGTGGCTTTCCAATATACGGACTCTTCCACAACCACCGAACTCTACTTCGCCAACACCATCCACACGCCGGACGGCGGCAGCCACCAAGCGGGCTTGCGCGCGGCCATCACACGCACAATCAACCTTTACGCGCGCAAGGCGGGTTTGCTGAAGGAAAAAGACCGCAACTTTTCCAGTAACGACACGCTCGAAGGTTTGACCGCCATCGTCAGCATCAAGCACCCCGACCCGCAGTTTGAAAGCCAAACCAAAGTCAAGCTGATGAATCCAGAGGTACAGGGCGCGGTTTCTCAGGTGACGGCAGAAGCGTTCATGGAGTTTCTGGAAGTGCACCAACGCGAAGCACGGCGCATCGTGGAACAGTGCATGACCTCCATGCGCGCGCGGGACGCGGCCAAAAAGGCACGCGAGCTGGTGCGGCGTGGCGCCAATTTGCTGGAAAACACCACGCTGCCGGGCAAGCTGGCGGACTGTTCCGAGCGTGACCCCAGCCATGCCGAACTCTACATCGTGGAGGGCGACAGCGCAGGTGGTTCAGCCAAGCAAGGGCGTGACCGCCACTTCCAGGCGATTTTGCCGCTGCGCGGGAAGATCCTCAACACCGAGCGAGCGCGGCTGAACAAGATTCTGGACAATAACGAGGTCAAGGCGCTGATCTCGGCGTTGGGCGTGGGGATCGGGGACGACTTCGATCTTTCCAAGCTGCGCTATGGGCGCGTGATCATCATGACGGACGCGGACGTAGACGGGGCGCACATTCGAACGTTGCTGCTGACGTTCTTCTTCCGCTACATGACCCCGCTCATCACCAACGGGCATCTGTACATCGCCCAACCGCCGCTCTACCAGATCCGCGAGGGCAAAAAACGCTTCTATGCTTACAGTGAGGACGAGCGCGTGCGTATTTTGCGCACGTTGAAAAACCCCGACCGGGCCACCGTGCAGCGCTACAAGGGCTTGGGGGAAATGAACCCCGAGCAGCTTTGGGAAACCACCATGGATCCGGCCAACCGCACGCTGCTTCAGGTGTCCATCGAGGACGCCGCCGAAGCCGACCGCGTTTTCGATATGCTGATGGGTAGCGCCGTGCCACCGCGCCGACGCTTCATCACCACGCACGCCAAGCGCGCCACGCTGGACGTTTAACGGCCCTGCCCCGCGCGCAAAGGCGGCGCGACCTCGCCCCCGCAAAAATCACGGGCGAGGTCGCGCCGCTGTTTTTTCTGCGCGCGCTACGAAAGCTGTACGATGCTGTTTTCTGCCAAGACCAGCCGGTGCGTTTTAGGCTTGGTGCTGGCCCGTGTCACTTGCACATTGTCCGCGATCAAGCTGGAATCTATGCGCCCCTGCACGTTGCGGATGACACAGCGGTTCATCACAATGCTGTGCTCAATCTCACTGCTTTCGAGCTGCACATTGTGCCCGATGGCAGTATACGGCCCCACATAAGCGTTGCGGATGGTCACGTTGTCCCCGATGATCACCGGCCCGCGCACCACGCTATCCACAATCTGCACATTTTCCCCCACGATCACGCGGTGCGAAACGTGCGAGTCGCCCTGAATACGCGGATCGCTTTCTCCGTCCGGCGCAGGCGAGAATGGCAGTTGTTCCAGCACAAGCTGGTTGGCGAGCACAATGGAGTTAGCGTTGCCCGCGTCCACCCACCAACCTTCGGTGATGTATGGAATGACCGTGCGCCCGCGTTCCAACAAATATTGGATCGCGTCGGTGATCTCCAGCTCGTTGCGCCACGAGGGTTTGATCTGTTCGATGGCGTCGAAAATTTCCGGTTGAAAGAGATAGACACCGGCAATCGCCAAGTTACTAGGCGGGTCTTTGGGTTTTTCCACCAAGCGTTTGATCGTGCCGTCTTGCAGTTCCACCACCCCAAAGGCACGCGGATTTGCCACTTTAGTCAGTGCCAGTGCCACGCTTGCGCCGCTGGTCTGGAAACGATCATAAAGCGCGCGCATGGGATCTTGGAAAATGTTGTCGCCCAGATACATGATAAAAGGTTCATCGCCGATGAAAAGCTGCGCCAACTTGACCGCGTGCGCTAGCCCGCGCGGGTCGGTTTGCGCGATGTACTGTAGCGGCACGCCGACCGTTTCCAATCCATCGCCGAATTGTGCGCGGATGGGAGAATCCAAGCTGTTGACCACCAACCCGATCTCGGTGACGCCCATGCCGACCAGCGTCTCGATGGCATAGCGCAACAAAGGCTTGTTTGCCACCGGCACGAGCGGTTTGGGCATGGTCAGCGTGACGGGGTAAAGCCGTGTGCCTTTGCCAGCACACAGGATGATTGCTTTCATGTTCCAGTCTCCGTATGCGTCATCGAACGAAGCTCGGAAGCCGTCTCAAGCCTCGCTCGGACGGTAAGCCAATGCCTCGGCCCCGTGGGTTTCCAACCATTCGGCCAACGATTGCGCGTTGGCGTCTTTGGAGGACATGATGGGATCTTGCACCGGCCAGGTGATGCCGATCTCCGGATCGTCCCAGCGGATGCTGCCTTCTGTGACAGGATTATAGGTGGCCGTGCATTTGTATTGCAGCTCTGCCACGTCCGAAAGCACGCAAAAGCCCCGTGCAAAACCGGCGGGCGCCCACACTTGGCGTTTGTTTTCTGCGGAAACTTCCAGCCCGAACCACTGCCCCAACGTTGGCGATCCTTTGCGGATGTCCACAGCCACCAGGAACACCGATCCCACCGTGACACGCATCAATTTTGCCATAGCCGGCTGCCATTGGAAGTGTAACCCGCGAATTACGCCTTTGACCGAACGCGAGTGGTTGTCTTGCAAGAACTCATACGGGATACCCAGCTCGGTGAAAAGATCCTTGCGGTAGCTTTCCATGAAGTAGCCGCGATGGTCTTCAAAAACACGAGGCACAATGACTTTGATCGCGCCTAGATGTTCGCTTTCGATTCGGAATGGCACGGTTGCGGCCCTTTCTACGTAGGATATGGACGAATTGCCAAGTTTGTAGCTCAATCTTACCGCGATGCGCACGCCCCTTCCAGGGCGAAGCTTGGGGGGGGCGACGGAACTAAACAGCCGCCCATGGCCCTTCGGCCCTCCCCACAAAGCCGTGCCGCGCAGCTATGTTATAATAGCGCCCTAAAACGGTTTATTCCCACCATTTGCTGACGGGACGGGTTCATGCGCAGAGTAACCATTGACGACATCGCACGCGAAGCAGGCGTTTCCAAAACGTCGGTGTCCTTCGCTTTCAACAATCCGGAGCGCCTTTCGGCAGCCACGTTGCAACATATTTTGCAAGTGGCCGAAGAGCTGGGCTACACGCCAGACCCGACCGCCAGCAATTTGAAAACGCGGCGCACCGGTTGTTTAGGTTTGTTGTTGCCCCAACCTGTGCCCATCGTGGCACGCAACCCCCACACTTTTGAGTTCATCCAGGGCGTCGGCCAAGTGTGCCACGAAGAAGGGCTTTCACTGATGCTTGTGCCGCCGTTGAAGGGGAACTTGTTGCAAGCCATCAGTCGCGCCGCTGTAGACGGCTTCATCACGCTGGGACTGGAGCCGTTCCGCCAAACGATGAAGGTGCTTCGTCAGCGCGGCATCCCTTTTGTGATGGTGGACGGCGAACCGGTGGAAGGCGTGCCGTGCGTCAACATTGACGACGAAGCGGGCGCGTATGCCGTGATGCAGCATGTGCTGGAGCGGGGACATCGGCGCATTGCCATTTTGGCGATACAATCCGAGCATCACGGCAATTACCAGCAATACACTGGCACGCTGCGGCGGCGGGTGCGGGGTTATTTGCGCGCCTTGGAAGAAGTCGATTTGCAGATCGCCGAGCCAGAAGTGCGTTTGTTGGAATGTGTGCTCGAAGCCGAGGAAGGCTACCGCGCCTTTTACCAACTGTGGGAAAGTGGCGAGCGCCCGACGGCGGTTGTCGCCATGGCGGATTTGCTGGCGTTGGGCGTTTTACAGGCTACGCGCGAACTCGGCGTGCGTATACCGGAAGACGTTTCGCTGGTGGGCTATGACGATCTGGCAATGAACGCCCTTTCGCTGTTGCCGCTGACCACCATCAACCAGCCGATCACGGAAAAAGGACAGATCGCCGCACGTTTGTTGATTGACCTCATCGCAGGCAAAAGCATTGCTCAGGAACACGTCGTGTTGCCGGTGGAATTGATCGTGCGGGCGTCTGTGCGGCCTTGCACCTCCACCGCGCCGTGATAGGCGCTCA